>JBDTTY010000009.1:0-15852 GCA_040007975.1 Betaproteobacteria bacterium
TTGCGGGCGCTGCCCGCACCGCGTCGTCTCGGCTTTCCGCTGTCGTTGACGTTGAATCCGCTGGCGCGTCGCTATATCGCCGCGCAGGCGCGCAAACAGGTCGCCAAGCGCGCCCGTCGCGAACACTATCCCGCACCGTATGCGATTCTCGATTTGTGGGTGCGATTCGATGGCAATGCGCTCGATGCCTCGCCGTCCGACCCGTCATCGATTCCGTCGTTGCTCAAGTCCCCGACCGCCGCCAATCTGATTCGCGTTTTTCGGCTGCAGGAGCGATTGAAGGGCCTCGGCAAGGAAGGGGACTTCAAGGCGGCGCACGTGCATGTCGTGGGTGCCGGCACGATGGGGGGCGACATTGCCGCGTGGTGCGCGTTGCGCGGGTTGCGCGTCACGTTGCAGGACCAGAATGCGCAACGACTGGCGCCCGCCATCCAGCGCGCCATGAAATTGTTTGCGGACCGCCTGCGCGACCCGCGCCGGGTGCGCGATGCGACGGATCGTCTGATTCCCGATGTCGCCGGCGATGGGGTCGCTCACGCCGACGTGATCATCGAGGCGATTTTTGAAGACGTCGAGGCCAAGCGCGACCTGTTTGCAGCACTGGAAAAGCACGCCCGGCCCGATGCGATGCTGGCCACCAATACGTCCAGCATTCCGCTCGAGCAGATTGCCTCCGTATTACACGCGCCCGAGCGCCTGATCGGGCTGCACTACTTCAATCCGGTGGCGAAAATGATGCTGGTGGAGATTGTCGTCGGTGCACAGACGCAAGCGGCGCTGGTGCCGCGCGCGGCTGCTTTTGTGCGCCAGATCGACAAGCTGCCGTTGCCGGTCAAGAGTGCGCCCGGATTTCTGGTCAATCGAGTGCTCGCGCCGTATCTGATGGCCGCGATGCGTTGTGTCGATGAGGGCATCGCGCCGGAAACGGTCGATGAGGCGGCGCTTGCCTTCGGCATGCCAATGGGCCCGATCGAACTCGCGGACACGGTGGGGCTTGATATTTGCGTCGCCGTCGGCAAGTTGCTGGGTGACAATGCTGCGCCGCCACAGCGCTTGATGGAATTGATTGCGGCCGGCAACCTCGGTCGCAAATCCGGGCACGGCTTCTACGCGTGGGTAGACGGCAAGCCGCAGAAAGGTGCGGCGGGCACGGTGCCGGCGGGACTGGCCGATCGACTGGTCGCGCCATTCGTCAAGGAAGCGCGTGCGGCGCAGTCCGAGAACATCGTTGCAGATGCGGATCTGGTCGATGCTGGCGCCATCTTCGGCACTGGGTTTGCCCCGTTTCGGGGCGGTCCGCTGCATTACGCCGACGCCGTTTGAATCTGCAGGTGCCTGCCCCCGGCAAGCGACAACTGGTGTAGGATTTTTGGGCGGACGCATGGCCCCACGCTAGGGTCAGCGCCGTCTTCAATCGAACGATCCCGTGTCTCCAGATCGCCGCATTGGCGCTGGCATGCCAGCCGCGGAGAACCGCGGCCGGCCAAGGAGGAATGTCATGGAAAAGATCTGGCTCAAGCAATACCCGAAAGGTGTGCCCGAAGAGATCGACATCAACGAGTACGCGTCGGTGTGCGAAATTTTCGACGAGAGCGTCGCCAAGTATCCAACGCGACCTGCGTTCACCTGCATGGGCAAGTCGCTGACGTTTGGCGAACTCGACACACTATCGAGTGCATACGGCGCCTGGTTGCAAAGCATCGGCTGCAAGAAGGGCACCCGTGTTGCGCTGATGATGCCCAACATTCTGCAATATCCGGTGGCGCTGTTCGGGACGCTGCGCGCCGGCTGCACCGTCGTCAACGTCAATCCGCTGTACACCCCGCGCGAACTTGAACATCAGTTGAGTGATTCTGGTGCGGAAGTGCTGGTGTGCGTCGAGAACTTTGCCGACACGGTGGCCGCCGTGATCGGCAAGACCAAGGTTCGGCAAGTGGTGGTCACATCCATTGGTGAGTTGCTGGGGTTCAAGGGAATCATCGTCGACTTTGCGCTGCGGCACGTGAAGAAGATGATCCCGGCGTTTTCACTCCCGGGCTCCATTCGATTTTCGGATGCGTTGGCCGCCGGCCAGCGACGTTCGCTCGAACGGGTGCCGCAGGATCACAACGACATCGCGTTTCTGCAATACACCGGGGGCACCACCGGCGTGGCCAAAGGTGCGATGCTGCTCAATCGCAACATCGTGGCCAACGTGTTGCAGGCGCGGGCATGGTTGCGGCCGTTTCTGCTTCCGGACCGACGCGAAATCATCATCACGCCGCTGCCGCTATACCATATCTTTTCTCTGACGGCGAACTGCCTCGTGTTCATGACGCTCGGTGCCGAGAACGTGCTGATTCCCAATCCGCGCGACATCCCCGGGTTCGTCAAGGAAATGGGCAAGTACAAGTTCACCGCGTTCACCGGTGTGAACACGCTGTTCAACGCACTCGTCAACAATGCCGAATTCGGCAAGCTCGACTTCACGTCGTTGCAAATGGCACTGGGCGGCGGCATGGCGGTGCAGGAGGCCGTGGCGAAAAAATGGAAAGAGATCACCGGTGTGCCGTTGATCGAGGCCTACGGACTCACGGAAACTTCACCGGCGGCGACGATCAATCCGCTGGATCTGGCCGAGTTCAACGGGTCGATCGGTTTGCCCATTTCGTCGACCGAACTCACGTTGCGGGATGATGCCGGCAACACGGTCGATCTCGGCATGCCCGGCGAAATCTGTATTCGCGGACCGCAGGTGATGGCGGGGTACTGGCACCGGCAGGACGAGACGGACAAGGTCATCGACAAGGATGGCTGGTTTGCCACCGGTGACATCGGGGTGATGGACGATCGCGGCTTCTTCCGCATCGTCGATCGCAAGAAGGACATGATCCTGGTGTCCGGTTTCAACGTGTATCCCAACGAGATCGAAGGCGTGGTGGCGGCACACCCGGGGGTGCTGGAATGTGCGGCGGTCGGCATCCCCGATGCCAAGTCCGGCGAGGCGGTCCGCCTGTTCGTCGTGAAGAAGGACCCCGCGCTCACGGCCGACGATGTGCTGAAGTACTGCCGCGAACATCTGACCAACTACAAGTGTCCGCGCGAAGTCGAATTCCGTGCTGATTTGCCCAAGTCCAATGTCGGCAAGATCTTGCGTCGGGAACTGCGCGACGAGTTGAAAAAGCAGGCTGCTGTCTGACATGACATTGCCCGACAAGCAACCAGTGCTGCGTGTGGTGCCAATGCCCGCGGACGTCAACCAGCATGGCGACATTTTTGGTGGCTGGATCATGGCGCAGGTCGACATTGCAGGCGGTGTCGTCGCCGCACGGCATGCGCGCGGCCGGGTGGCGACGGTGGCGGTCAACTCGTTCACGTTCAAGCAACCGGTGCTGGTCGGTGATCTCGTCACGTTCTATGCGGAAGTCATTCGTATCGGAAAAACGTCAATTACGGTCGACGTCGAAGTTTTTGCGCAGCGCAACCCAAAAGAGGAAGTTACGGTGCGGGTGACCGAGGCCAGTCTCACCTACGTTGCGGTCGGCGCGGATCGCCGGCCGCGGCTGCTCAATTTGCTGTAGAAAAAGTCGAATTCAGCCTGCCGTGCGGGCCCCTTGCGGGAACGTGGGCGGTGTATAGTCGCGGTGAAGTATTTCCCGTGGTTGGCCGCGATTGTGGCCGGCGGGGTCATAAGACCAATTAAGTCATACCAACGTGCCCGAAGCGGCACCCAAGAGGAGTAAACGATGTCATCGACGACACTTCGCAAGACGCAACTCGCTACGGCGATCGGCGGGCTGGTACTGGCGTTAGGTGCAGGCCACGCGGTGGCCACCGGCTTCCAATTGAACGAGAACAGCGCGAGTAGTCTGGGCAGTGCGTTCGCAGGCGGTGCCGCATTTACCGATGACGTCAGTGCCATGTGGTGGAATCCTGCCGCGCTGTCCTCGTTTCCGCGCATGCAGGGTGCGGCGGCGTTGAACATCATCACGCCGTCGGTCAAGTTCCAGAACAACGCATCCCTTCCTGCGGCCAATCAAACGCTCGGCAACAACGGTGGTGATGCCGGCGGCTACAACTTTGTGCCCAACATGTATTTGTCGGTTCCGCTCAACGATCGGTGGACGTTTGGTCTTGGCGTCAATGCGCCTTTCGGCCTGACGACGGAATACGATGACGGATGGCTCGGTCGCTATCAGGCGCTCAAGTCGCAGATCCAGACGATCAACATCAATCCGGCGATTTCGTGGAAGGCAACACCGACGCTGGCAATCGGGGTCGGGGCCAACTACAACTACCTGAAGGCGACGTTGACCAACAACGTCAACTATTCCGGCGCTTTGCTCTCGGCCGCTGGAAGCGCCGGCATTGCCCCCGGATCGCCCACGTTCAACGCCATCGCGGGCGCCACTCAGAATCTCGACTCGAAGGCGCAGGTCAAAGGCGAGGACGGCGCGTGGGGTTGGAACATCGGCATCGCGTGGGACGCCACGCCGCAACTGCGCTTGGCGGCCGCTTACCGGTCCGAGCTCAAGTACGACGTGTCGGGCAACATCGATTTCAGCAATCCGACGATCGCGCTCCCGCCGGGCACTCCGCCGCAATTGGCGGGGACGATTGCCGCGCTTTCCAACGCCGTCAACAGCCAGGCGCTGTACAGCCGCGGTGTGACGTCGGACATCACTTTGCCGGCCATCGTCAACCTGTCGATGGCCTACAAGATCAACAGCCAGTGGGATTTCATGGCGGATGCACAATGGACGGGCTGGTCCAGCATCCCCGAGCTCAGGTTCGTTTCGAGTTCCCCGCCGGCACTGCCGGCAACGCCGCTTGCTTGGGACGACACCTGGAAGATCGCACTCGGAGCCAGCTACCGGATGGACGACAAGTGGAAATTTCGTTTCGGGACCGCGTACGACCAATCGCCGGTGACCAACGACCCCACGGCGCGGCTACCTGATTCGGACCGCTGGTGGGTCACCGTGGGCACGGAGTACCGGATGTCGTCGAACATGAAGTTGGATGCCGGCTTTGCCTACATTTTTGCGGACAGCCCGAGCTTCAACCAGAATCAGGGAAGCACGGCGGCCAACGGACTCATCAATGGATCGTATGACGCCAGCGTGTGGATTCTCTCGCTTCAAGGTACCTACACGTTCTGAGATTGACCCCGGCGCGCGGGCCGGCGTGGCCCGCGCAACATGGCAAACATCACGGCCGGGGCAACCCGGCCGTTGTCTTGCCGGGTCGCCATTCGTGGACGGTCGGCGCCTTACTGCAACCACATATTTTTCTGGCACGAGCGATCGCAAAGCGATTGGTAGAATCGGTCTCGTGAAGCTTCTCCACTATCAATCCCGTCCGTATGCGGCGGGCATCGCCGGTATCCCCTCCTTATGCCAACCAAATCCCTGATTGTCCGCAAGGTGGCTGTTCTCGGCGCCGGCGTGATGGGCGCGCAAATTGCCGCGCATTTTGCCAACGCCGGTATCCCCGCGGTGCTCTTCGACCTTCCGGCCAAGGAGGGCGACGCCAACGGTCTTGGGATCAAGGCTGTCGCCGGTCTCGCCAAGCTGGAGCCTGCGCCGCTGGCCGCCAAGGATCGCACTTCGGCGATCACTGCGGCCAATTACGCCAGCGACTTGGCTCTGCTGGCCGAATGCGACATCGTGATCGAAGCCATCGCCGAGCGCCTCGACTGGAAGCGCGACCTGTACGAGAAGATCGCACCCCATCTGGCCCCCGGCGTCGTACTGGCGTCGAACACATCGGGCCTCTCGTTGGCGGCGCTGTCGGCGGCGGTACCGGCGGCGCTGCGGTCACGATTCTGCGGCGTCCATTTCTTCAATCCGCCGCGTTACATGCATCTGGTGGAAGTGATTGCGGCGCCCGAGACCGACGCCGCGCTGCTGGATGTGCTGGAAACGTTTCTGACGACCACGTTGGGCAAGGGCGTGATTCGCGCCAAGGACACGCCCAATTTCATCGCCAATCGCATCGGCATCTTTTCTGTGCTGGCGACGATGCGGCATGCCGAGACTTACGGGCTTTCGTTCGATGTGGTCGATGCATTGACGGGACCTGCGATCGGCCGCGCCAAGAGTGCCACGTACCGCACCGCTGACGTGGTCGGTCTCGACACGATGGCGCACGTCGTCAAGACGATGTGGGACACGCTGCCCGACGATCCGTGGCATCCGCTGTTTGCCACGCCGCCGGTGCTGGCGGGGTTGGTGGAGCAGGGTGCATTGGGCGCGAAAACACGTGCGGGATTTTTCCGCAAGGTCGGCAAGAACATCGAAGTACTGGATCCGGTGGCGCGTGCATATCGGGTGGCTGCCGGCGCCGTGGCGCCCGAGGTTGCCGAGATCCTGAAGATCAAGTCACCCGCGGAGAAATTTGCCGCGCTGCGGGCGCTGCAGCATCCGCAGGCACAGTTTTTGTGGTCGATCTTCCGTGATCTGTTTCACTACAGCGCCTTTCATCTGGCCGCGATTGCCGACAACGCACGCGACGTCGACCTCGCGATTCGCTGGGGCTTCGGCTGGCAGATGGGCCCGTTCGAAACCTGGCAGGCGGCGGGATGGGATCAGGTGGCCACGTGGGTCGCCGAGGACATTGCGGCGGGCAAGACGCTGGCGGCCGCTCCGCTTCCCGCATGGGTGGCAGGCGACAAGGTCCGCGCCGCGCGCGGCGTGCATAGCCGCGATGGCGCGTATTCGCCGCGCGACAACACGTTCATTGCACGGTCGACGTTGCCAGTGTATCGCCGGCAACTGTTTCCGGAAGTCGTGCTGGGAGAGGCCGCGGTCGATCGCGGCACGACGATTTTTGAAACCGATGCGGTGCGCCTGTGGCATCAGGGCGACGACGTGGCCATTCTTTCATTCAAGAGCAAGGCCAACACCATCGGCGAAGATGTGCTCGATGGCGTGCTGCGCGCGATCGACGAGGCCGAACGCGGCTACGTCGGCCTCGTGATCTGGCAGACCCGGGAACCCTTTTCGCTGGGGGCCAATCTGGCGGCCATCGCACCGGCCATCGCGGCCAAGGCGTGGGACCAGATCGACGCTGTCGTCGCCAAGTTTCAACGCACGGCGATGCGGTTGCGCTATTGCGTCATCCCGACCGTATGCGCGGTGCGCGGCATGGCGCTGGGCGGCTCCTGCGAATTCATCATGCACGCCGACCGCACGGTGGCGGCGCTCGAGTCGTACATCGGACTGGTGGAGGTCGGCGTGGGCCTGTTGCCGGCCGGCGGGGGCAGCAAGGAGTTTGCAATTCGCGCCGCGGAGGAAATCAAGCGGGGCGCCAATGGCAGCCAGATCGATCAGTTTCCGTTCATTCGTACGTATTTTCAAACGATCGCGACCGCCACCGTCGCCAAGAGTGCGCTGGAGGCCAAGGAACTGGGCTTCCTCCGACCCGCGGACGTCGTGGTGATGAATGCCGACGAATTACTGTTCGTGGCCAAGGGCCAAGCCCGCGCGTTGGCCGATGCCGGTTACCGGCCGCCGCTGCCGGCACGCAACATCCCGGTGGCGGGCAAGACCGGCTTTGCCACGCTGCAGATGATGCTCGTCAACATGCGCGACGGCGGTTTCATCAGCGCTTACGACTTCGAGATCGGCAAGCGTGTCGCGCGCGTATTGTGCGGCGGCGAAGTCGATTCGGGCAGTCTGGTGGACGAGACCTGGCTGCTTGAACTCGAGCGTTCCGAATTCATGCATCTGCTGCGCCACGAATCCACGCAGGCGCGCATCGCGCACACGCTTGCCAACGGCAAGCCGCTGCGCAACTGAACCACAGGTCAGGACAGCTCACCATGAACAAGCAGATTCAGGATGCCTACATCGTGGCGGCCACGCGCACCGCCGTGGGCAAGGCCCCGCGCGGCGCGTTCCGGTCCACCCGACCCGACACCTTGTTGGCGCATGTGCTCAAGGCCGTATTGGCGCAGGTACCTTCGCTCGACCCTAAACGCATCGAGGATGCCATTGTCGGCTGCGCCATGCCGGAGTACGAGCAGGGGATGAACGTGGCACGCATCGGCGTGCTGCTGGCCGGATTGCCCAACAGCGTTGCCGGCATGACGATCAATCGATTCTGTTCGTCGGGCCTCAATGCGGTGTCGGTCGCGGCGGATCGCATTCGCACCGGGGAGGCCGACGTGATGATTGCCGCCGGCACCGAAAGCATGAGCATGATCCCGATGCTCGGGCGGCTGGCATTGAATGAGGCCGTGTTCGAGCAGGGCGAAAATGTCGGCATTGCCTACGGCATGGGGCTCACGGCAGAAAAGGTCGCGGCACAATGGAAAGTCACGCGCGAAGAGCAGGATGCATTTGCGTTGCAATCGCACCAGAAAGCGCTGGTGGCGCAGGCGGCTGGCGAATTCGCGGCGGAAATCACCCCGTTCACCCTCGACGAAAGCATCCCGAATCTCGATACGGATCAGATCGTCAAACGCAACAAGGTTTTCGAGCGCGACGAAGGTCCGCGTGCTGATACCAGTGCCGAAGGTCTCGCCAAATTGCGCCCGGTGTTTGCGGCGCGTGGTTCAGTCACGGCCGGCAACAGCTCGCAGATGTCGGACGGCGCGGGGGCATCGATCCTGGTGTCGGAGCGCGTGTTGAAGGAATTGAACCTGACGCCGCTCGCCCGTTGGGTGGGCTACGCAGTGGCGGGCGTCCCACCGGAGATCATGGGAATCGGGCCAATTGCGGCGATCCCCAAGGTGTTGCAGACCACTGGCATCCGTCAGGATCAGCTCGACTGGATTGAATTGAACGAGGCGTTTGCCGCGCAGGCGATTGCCGTGATGCGAGAGTTGAAGCTCGACCCGGCCAAGGTCAATCCATTGGGTGGGGCGATTGCGCTGGGCCATCCGTTGGGCGCTACCGGCGCCATCCGCACGGCCACCATCACGCACGCATTGCAACGGCGCAAAATGAAGTACGGCATGGTGTCGATGTGCATTGGCACGGGCATGGGCGCCGCGGGTATTTTCGAGGCGATGTAGGCAGGTTGTGGCACCTTGCCGCAACTCACAACAAGTTGATGGAGGAAGAGTCATGCGCAAATGGATGATGGTGGCGGCAATGGCCCTGCTGGCCGGTTCGGTGCAGGCGGTCGAGGTCGGCGGCGTCAAGCTCGCCGACAAGATGAGTGTGGGTGGCCAGGACCTGGTGTTGAACGGCGCGGGGCTGCGCACGCGTGCCTTCTTCAAGGTATACGTCGGCAGTTTGTATCTTCCGGCCAAGGCGACGACGTTGGCGGCGGTGCTGGACAAGGGGCCGCGGCGCATCCAGCTCAATCTTCTGCGCACACTGTCGGCCGAGCAGCTGACCGACGCGCTGTCCGACGGCATCAAGGACAACAGCACACCGGCCGAAGTGGCGGCAGTCAAGTCGCAAACGGACCAGATGGTCTCCATCATGAAAGCCTTCAACGAAGTGAAGGAGTCGGATGTCGTGACGCTTGACTTTGTTGATGGCGCCACGAAGATCGGACTAAACGGCAGCGCCAAGGGATCGATTTCTGGCGACGCATTCAACAAGGCACTTACGCGCATCTGGCTCGGGGAGCAACCGGTGCAAGCGGATCTCAAGCGGGCTATGCTAGGTACCTGATGCCGGATTTCTGGCCTGCCTGCGGCTTTGGCTTGCTGACCGCGGGGTCCGACGGACGACTCACGATCACGGACGATTTCCTGCGCAGCTTTCTCGTGCGGCCCGAATTGGCGCCAGTGCCGGAGTCGTGCGCGGCCGAGCTTTCGTTGCATGACGCGCTGCTGGCCGCGCCGCACCGCGTCGTGACGTCGGCGGAGCTGACGGCGTTGGCGGATGCGGATGTGCGCGAAAATTATGCGATCTGGCTACGGTTTCGCGCGCGACTCGCTGCCGCCCCGTCGCTCGAAGCGGCGTATTTGTCGCTATTTCGGGGCGACGGCGTCGACGTGCCGCCCATGTTTGTTCAGCAGATGACGCAAGTGCTGTTGCGCCACATCCTTACCGCCGACGCCGATCCGATGCAGGCACGCGTCGCGGAAATGCTGTTTCGCCCGCAAAAGATCGCGGTGCTCGCCGATGGTGCGGTGATGGCGGCCGATGAGATCACGATTGAAGTTTTTTCGACCACCGGTGGTTTCGGATCGCTGGGCGAATTGCTGGCGCAGAATCGCACGCCATCGCGGGAAATCGAACTCGATGTACTCGATGCCGACAATGCGGCGTTGTATTGGGATCGCGACGAGCGCCACGATTTTTCGATCAGTCTCAACCGCGGGCGTCCGGCACTGGATGCGCTGTGCCGCGTGCTGGAACGATGGGTACGCCATTTTCTCGGGGTGGATGTCACGATCGTCCATGAGCGGGCGATCGACGATGCGCGCTGGGTCTGGCACGTGGGTCTCGACGCCGAGGCCAGCGCCTTGTTGAACGACCTGTACAACAAGGTGGACCTCGACGACACGCGGATGGCACGTCTCCTTTGCCTTTTCCGACTCGAGTTTCGCAATCCGGCCGACATGCGGCCTGCGATAGCAGGGCGACCGGTTTATCTCGCCATGGCGATGGATGAGCAGCATCGGTTGCGCTTGAAGCCCCAGAATCTGCTTCTCAATTTGCCTCTCGCTCGGACTCAATGACCATGAAAACTTCACTTCGATCCGCTGCAGCTGCCTCGTTCGCCACTACGATGTTGGCGACGATGATGTCCATCGCCGCACCGGCCCTCGGCCAGCCCGCGCCGGCGGCTCCGCGCGTCGATGCCCTGGCCTCCGATGTCACCAGCATTGCCAGTCTGGCATGGCTGGAAGGGTGCTGGGCCGGGACGGTCAATCAACGCGATTTTCGCGAGCAATGGGGGCCTTTGCGCGGCGGCATGCTGCTGGGTACCGGGTCCACCGTGTACCAAGGCAAGACGCAGAGTTACGAGTTTTTGCGCCTCGACGGTCGTCCGGACGGCGTGTTCTATGTTGCGTTGCCGTCGGGGCAGCAGGAAACGGCGTTCAAGCTGACCTCGATCACCACCGACGACAAGGACACCATCTTCACATTTTCCCATCCGGCCAACGAATTTCCGCAAACAATCGCCTACCGGCGCGCGACCGAAGGCTGGTTGTATGCCACGATCGAAGGCAAGATCAAGGGCGAGGACAAGCAGGTGATCTATCCGTTGCGCCGCGTGGGCTGCGAATCCGGCCAGTTCATTCTCAAATAGATGAGCAGCGAAGCCTCACCGGCGTTGGTTAACTTCGAGCGGATGCTGGCCGCGGGCAAGGATGGCGCATTGCTGCGTTATTCACTCGGCAACGAATATTTGAAAGCGGCGGACGGCGTGCGCGCCGCGCAGCATCTGCAGCAGGCCGTGGTGCTCGATCCGGGGTACACCGCGGCCTGGAAACTTCTGGGGCGCGCACTGACGGACAACGGGGATGCCGAAGGCGCGTTAAGCGCCTTTAGGGCCGGCATTGAAATTGCGCAACGCAAAGGTGACAAGCAGGCGGGACGCGAGATGGAAGTGTTCGTGAAGCGGCTCAAAAAGTTGCAGGGTACGGCCGAACCGTAGACGAGGCTTCAGCCTCGTATGGTTAGTCCCGCGAGGCTGGAGCCTCGTCTACAAGATCGATTGTGCGGTTGTTACGGGTTTAGCAGCGACTCCACGCCGCGATTGGCCAGCGCATCCGCGCGCAGATTGCCGGCGTTGTCCGCATGACCCTTGACCCAATGCCACGACACGTCGTGTTGCGCGACGAGCGCGTCGAGTTCGCGCCAAAGCTCGGCATTTTTCACCGGCTTCTTGTCGGACGTCCTCCAGCCGTTGCGCTTCCACCCGTGGATCCACGTCTCGATTCCGTTTTTCACATATTGGGAATCGGTATAGATCTGCGCCGTGGTGGCACGCGTAAGCGCTTCCAGCGCGCGAATCACGGCCGTGAGTTCCATCCGGTTGTTGGTCGTGGGTGACTCGCCGCCAAAGATCTCGCGTTCTTGACCGCCAGCAAGCAGCAACGCACCCCAGCCGCCAGGGCCGGGATTGCCTTTGCAGGCCCCGTCTGTATAAATCACGACAGCGGTCATGGCTGCAACCGATCCGCGGTGGTCAGTCCTTCGCGCGCCCGCGCTGGCGTCAATGCCTTGGAGCGCCGTTCGCGCCGTTGCCACGCCGGGGTCAGCAAGCGCATGCCGAGTACCTTTTTGGTCGCGCGCAGAAAATAGACGCCGCCGGCAATGGGCCACCAGCGGTCACCGGAGCGTTCGAAGAAGCCGAAGCGCTGCAACCACTTTTCGCTGGCAAACGGCGGTGCGTAACCGTCGAGGCGGCCGCCCACGACATCAAAGCCAAGCAACGTGAGCCAATCCTTGAGCCGGTAGAGCGCAATGAAATTGCCATTCCACGGCGGCGTTTGCGCGCGGCCGAAGTAGCGCTTGGCGCCATAGAGCGAGAATGGATTGAAGCCGGAGATGACGATCTGCCCCTCGGGTCGGATGACGCGCCACGCTTCGCGCAACATGAGATGTGGGTCGTCGGTAAATTCAAGCGCATGGGGCAGCACGATCAGGTCGAAGGTGTTTTCGGGGAATGGCAACTCGTGCGCATCGGCGATGATCTGCGCGGGCGGATCGTAGTCGAGCGTCCATCGTGATGAAATCCGGCTCTGATCCAGAAATGGGCATTCGGGCAGCCCGATCTGCAGCGCCTTGAAACCGAAGATGTCGGCAACCGTCTGATCGAAGTACGCCTGTTCGCGCGCCAACAGGTACTGCCCCAGGGGCGTCGCAAACCAATTGGCGAGTGTCGTTGACACGCCAGCGTCAGATCCCGAAGATGCATCCATGATCGCGATTATCCCCATCCCGGCTTTTGCGGACAACTACATCTGGTTGTTGCACGATCACGGACGCGCCACCGTGGTCGATCCCGGGGATGCCGGCCCGGTGCTGGAGGTGTTGACGCGCGAGCGGTTGACGCTGACGTCCATTCTCACGACGCATCACCACGGCGATCACGTCGGCGGCGTCGAAGCGTTGCTGGCACGGTTTCCGGTACCGGTCTTCGGACCTGCACGCGAGCGCATTCCGGGCCGCACCCGCGCGCTGGTGCAGGATGACGTGGTGGAGGTCCCCGGATTGCCGTTGTGCTTCACAGTGTTCGAAGTGCCGGGTCACACAGCGGGACACATCGCATACTTTGGCAAGGTCAATGCGATACCGTCGCTCTTTTGTGGCGACACGCTGTTTGCGGGCGGCTGTGGTCGCCTGTTCGAGGGCACGCCCGCTCAAATGTGGGCGTCGTTGTCGGCGTGCGCAGGTCTGCCGATGACCACACTCGTTTATTGTGCGCACGAGTACACAGTGGCCAATCTGCGTTTTGCCGCCGCGGTGGAGCCCAACAATTCGGCGATCACGGCGCGGCAGTTGGTCGAAGCGGACAAGCGCGCACAGGGCGTGCCGACGGTGCCATCCATCCTCGATGTCGAGATTGCAACCAATCCATTTCTGCGTGCCGGCGTGCCCGGGGTAAAGGATGCGGCGCAACGTCACGCCGGCCATGTGCTGGACGGCGACGTGGCCGTGTTTGCGCAATTGCGCGAATGGAAGAACCACTTCTGAACCACGGGAACAATGGGGTCAGACCCTTCGAACATCCAGTAATCGCATGACGTTTGCGGAGCCGATTGCTCCCCATGGGTTGACCCCTCTCCCCTTGGGGGCCTACCATCGACACCCATTCAGTGCCACGACGCGCGGTTCGCCGCACGGTGCAGGCTCGCTATTACGGGAACGTCGAATTGCGCATCACACTGGTGGTCATCGTTTCATTTGCGTTGGGCGCGTGTGCCACGGCACCGCCTGCACCGGTCGTGGCGACTCCGCCCCCGGTGGTCGTCGTGGCGCCGGAGCCTGTACCTGTCGCCCCGATCGTGGTGGTGGCCAAACCCAAGTTACCCGAGCTCTTCCCCTCCGCGGCGGGCGCCGACCTTGAGCCCCTGCCACCACCGGTGGGCGACCTGTGGGAGCGCATCGTAGCCGGCTATGCGATTCCGGATCTCGTCGATGATCCGCTGGTCGAGAAGTGGGAGCAGTGGTACTCCTCGCGCCCGGATTACATGGCGCGCATGATCGAGCGCAGTCGTCGCTATCTGTATCACATCGTCACCGAGGTCTCCACGCGCGACATGCCTACCGAAGTCGCGCTGTTGCCGATGATCGAGAGCGCATTCAATCCGGTGGCCGTGTCCACCAGTCGCGCGTCCGGCATCTGGCAATTCATCCCGTCGACCGGCAAGCACTACGGACTAGCGCAGAATTTCTGGGTTGATTCCCGCCGTGATGTGCTGGCGGCCACCGACAAGGCGTTGACCTATCTCATCAAGTTGCACGGCGATTTCGACGACTGGCAATTGGCCCTTGCAGCGTACAACTGGGGCGAGGGTAATGTTGGCAAGGCCATTGCACGCAACAAGGCCAAGGGGCTCCCCACCAACTATGAAAGCCTGACGATGCCCGCCGAAACGCGCAATTACCTGCCCAAATTGCAGGCGGTGAAAAACATCGTCCGTGATCCCGAAAAGTATGGATTGGCGCTGGCCGACATTCCTGATGCGCCGTTTTTCGCGGTGGTCAAAACCAACCGCAAGATGGACACGAAGCGCGCGGCCGAGCTGGCAGAGTTGTCGCTCGAGGATTTTCTGGCACTCAATCCGCAGCACAATCGGCCCGTGATCGCCGGTGCCGACGAACATTCAATTCTGCTGCCAATCGACAAAGCGGAGGTCTTCGCGGCCAAGCTCGACCTGACCGAACAGCCGCTCGTGACGTGGCAGGCCTATCGTCTCAAGGCCGGAGAGACGTTGCCGCAGGTGGCAGTGAAGTACGGCATGTCGGTGGAGACTTTGCGCGCGGTCAATGGCATCGGTCTGCGTTCGCACGTTCCGGACGGCCACACGCTGCTGGTGCCGGCACAGCGGCCCTCGCTTGAAACCGTCGAGTCGCTGCAAGTTGCGGTGTTTACCGCCGTTCCGTCTGGCCGGACGTTTTACTACACCGCCAAGCGTGGTGACACTCTGCGTGGCGTTGCGGTTCGGTATGGCGTGACGGTGTCGGATCTCAAGGCATGGAACAACCAGTCGCGCGACGCGCTGGCGACGGGGCAGAAGCTGCGGGTGACGAGCGATGTAGGACCGGTGGTCGCCAAGTCAGGAAGCAAAGGCAAGCGTGTAGCCGCCACGCGGGGTGCGGGTGCGCAGGCGAAATCGCCAAAATCCGCCGCAATGAAACGAGCAACTACGCCGAGCAAGGCCCCCGCGAACACCCGTATCAGTGGGCAATTTCGCGGTTCGTAGGCAAGGCTCGTAGGCGAGTCACGTAGGCGAGGCTTCAGCCTCGCGATTGAGTCGTGCCGCGCAAGGGCGCGATGTTTGCGAGGATACGAGGTTGAAGCGTCGGCTACCTCGCCTGCCGGATTGGCATGGGTGTGCTGTGCGAGGCTGAAGCCTCGGCTACAGGATTCAGTCCCCTACAGGATTCAGCAACGGCTGGTGTGCGCATGTCAGGCACCCCAAAACAAAACGGGCGACGCAATTGGCGCCGCCCGTTTCTCGATCCGCCGCCGCAAGGCAGGAGGATCGTGCTGCCGCTAGTTACAGCTTCTTTGCGGCTTTCTTCTTCGTCGTCTTTTTGGCTGCCTTCTTCTTCGGGGCGGCCTTCTTCTTCGTCGTCTTTTTCGCGGCCTTTTTCTTGGCCGGCTTCTTTGCAGCTTTCTTCTTTGTCGTCTTTTTGGCTGCCTTTTTCTTCGGGGCGGCCTTCTTCTTCGTCGTCTTTTTGGCTGCCTTTTTCTTCGGGGCGGCCTTCTTCTTCGTCGTCTTTT
>JBDTTY010000010.1:0-15539 GCA_040007975.1 Betaproteobacteria bacterium
AGACCGGCACGTTTGCGCTGGCGGATTGGTACCAATTGCCGCTGTCGCTGTCCACTCAGGTGATGATCTTCGTGGCGTTCTTTGCGGCCTTCGCCGTCAAGGTGCCGATGTGGCCGGTGCATACGTGGCTGCCGGACGCGCATACGGAAGCGCCCACCGGCGGCTCCGTGGTGCTGGCCGCGATCACACTGAAGATCGGTGGATACGGATTTGTTCGCTTCATCCTGCCCATCGTTCCCGATGCCAGTCACTATCTGGCGCCGTTCGTGATTGCCATCTCGCTGATTGCCATTGTCTACATCGGCTTTGTCGCGCTGGTACAGACCGACATGAAGAAGCTGATCGCCTATTCGTCGATCTCCCACATGGGTTTTGTCACGCTGGGCTTTTTCCTGTTCAATCAGTTGGGCGCAGAGGGTGGTCTGGCGCAGATGATTTCACACGGCTTTGTCTCTGCCGCGATGTTTCTCTGCGTCGGCGTGATGTATGACCGGATGCACACACGACTGATTGCGGACTACGGCGGCGTCGTCAACACGATGCCCAAATTTGCCGGGTTCATGATGTTGTTCGCGATGGCCAATTCCGGGCTGCCCGCCACGTCCGGCTTCGTCGGCGAATTCATGGTGATCCTCGCCGCCGTGCAGGTCAATTTCTGGCTGGGCTTCACCGCCGCGATTTCGCTGATCCTGGGCGCCGCCTATACGCTCTGGATGTACAAGCGCGTGATCTTCGGAGCGATCGGCAATGCGCAGGTGGCGGCAATGAAGGATCTGTCGCGGCGCGAATTCTGGCTGCTGGTTACCTTGGCCGCTGCCGTGCTCATCATGGGTGTGTGGCCCAAACCGTTCATCGATGTCATGCACGTCTCGGTTGTGGACCTGCTTGCGCACGTTGCCAAAAGCAAGATCCCGTCGCCATGAATCCGATGACTCTCAATTTTATGGCGGTGCTGCCGGAGGTGGTCGTCCTGACCGCCGCCTCGATCATCCTGTTGGTCGATTTGTTCCTGCCTGACGATCGGCGGCACATATCCTATTGGCTGACGCAGTTCACGCTCTTGCTGGCTGTCTGCATCACGATCAAGACGATGCACGTCGACGTGGCCAGGGTATTTCACAACCTTGTCATCGATGACCTGATCGCCGACTTCCTGCGCGTGTTCAGTTTTGTGGCCGTTTCGCTGATGCTGTTCTACTCGCGTACCTACATGACCGAGCGCGGACTTTTCCGGGGCGAGACGTTTGTGTTGATCCTGTTTGCGCTGCTGGGCATGCAGGTATTGATTACCGCCAACAGTTTCGTCACGTTGTATCTCGGCCTTGAACTTATGTCGCTGTCGCTCTACGCGCTGGTGGCGATCCAGCGCGATGAGGTGGCGCCGGTCGAGGCCGCGATGAAGTATTTCGTGCTGGGTGCGCTGGCATCTGGCTTTCTGCTGTACGGCATGTCGATGATCTACGGCGCCACTGGCACGCTGCAGATCGACAAGGTGGCGCAGGCGGTGCTTGGCCGGGCGGACAACGAGATACTGCTGGTGCTGGGCGTGGTGTTTGTCGTATCCGCCATCGCTTTCAAGCTGGGCGCAGTGCCTTATCACATGTGGGTGCCCGACGTGTATCAGGGCGCACCCACCGCCATCACCTTGCTGATCGGTTCGGCACCGAAATTTGCGGCGTTTGCGATGATTCTGCGCTTGCTGGCCGGCGCGCTGGGTGGTGCGGAAGGCAACTGGCAGGGCATGTTGGTCGTGCTGTGTGTGCTGTCGATGACACTTGGCCATATCGTGGCCATTGCGCAGACCAACCTGAAGCGGATGCTTGCGTATTCGTCGATCGCCAACATGGGCTACGTGCTGATGGGTTTCATGGCGGGCGACGTCACCGGATTCTCGGCGGCGCTGTTCTATATCGTCGCCTATGTGCTGACCACACTCGCCGCGTTCGGCGTGATGATGCTGCTGTCGCGCCGCGGCTTCGAGGCCGACCAGATCGACGACCTCAAAGGACTCAATCAGCGTTCGCCGTGGTGGGCCTTCGTGATGCTGCTGGTGATGTTCTCGCTCGCGGGGATGCCGCCCACGATCGGGTTCTACGGCAAACTACTGGTGCTGCAGGCGGCGATCAATGCGGGCTATGTCTGGCTGGCGGTCGTCGGCGTGCTGGCGGCATTGATCGGTGCGTTCTACTACCTGCGCATCGTCAAACTGATGTACTTCGACGAGCCCGTGGACAAGTCGCCCATCGAGTCGCGCACGGACACGCGCTTCATGCTTTCCGCCAATGGCATGGCGCTGCTGCTGTTCGGCATTCTTCCGCAACCGCTGATGGGTCTGTGCGCCGTCGCGCTGGTCCAGTCGCAGTACTACTGACCGGTTTGATACACCGCCGGGACGGGGCGGCGCGACGGAACCGCCGTGCTAAGATCTTGTGGTCTTTCTGAGCACAACCATGCGCGTCGGATTCTTCGTCACCTGCCTCGTCGACCTGATGCGTCCATCGGTCGGCTTTGCCGCATTGGCGCTGCTTGAAGCCGCCGGTGCCGAGGTCGTGGTGCCGCCCGGCCAGACCTGCTGCGGACAGCCTGCGTACAATTCCGGCGACCGTGCCGACGCAATCACGCTGGCCACCAAACTCGTCGCTGAATTCGAAGACTGCGACTATCTGGTCGCCCCGTCGGGGTCGTGCAGCGGCATGATTCGCACGCACTACGCGGATCTTTTTGCCGCCGACGCCGTCATGCGCGAGCGCGTGAAAGTTCTGGCTGCTCGCACGTACGAATTGACCGACTTTCTCGTCAACGTGCTCAAGGTCGAGCACGTGCCCGGCACCTATGCCGGCAAGATCACGTACCACGATTGCTGCGCGGGCCTGCGCGAAATGGGCGTCAAGACACAACCACGCGCGCTGCTCGCTTTCATGCCGGGTGTGCAACTGGCGGAGATGGCGGAGTGCGAAACCTGCTGTGGCTTCGGCGGCATGTTTTCGATCAAGTTCGGCGAAATCTCAACGCGGTTGGCCGACAACAAGTGCCAGCACGTGACCAATGCGGGTGTGGATGCCGTGGTGCTGGGCGATCTCGGCTGCATGCTCAATATCGAGGGGCGGATGCGGCGGCGCGGGGACCTGAGCACCAAGGTCCTGCACATCGCGGAAGTGCTGGCGGGCGTCACTGCAGATTCAAAAGTCTGATTCGGGGGGCGGATGCAAGTTGCATCGATGCATTTCAAGGAGCGCGCGCACGTCAAGTTGAATGATGTCGTGCTCCAGACCAACCTTGGCAAGATCAAGGGCAAGTTTGTCGCGAAGCGACTGTCGGGCATCAGCGAGCTCGATGACTTCGAGGCCACCCGCGAGTCCGCACGTGCGATTCGCCAGCGCGCGCTGGACAACCTCGATGTCTGGCTGGAGATGTTCGAGCGCAACGCGTCGGCGCGCGGCGCTACCGTGCTGTATGCGCAGAATCCGGCGGAAATCAATACGCTGGTGCTGGAAATTGCCGCGCGCCACGCGGTACGCAAGATCATCAAGTCGAAATCGATGGTGTCGGAAGAGTCCGCGCTTGACCACGCGATCGAAGCGGCGGGCCTCACCGTGGTGGAAACCGATCTCGGCGAGTACATCCTGCAGATCAACGACTACGAGCCGCCGTCGCACATCGTCGGCCCGGCGCTGCACAAGAGTCGCGAAGAGGTCGCCGAGCTTTTCCATGTGAAGCACGGCACGCCCAAAAAATCCGGCGTCGAGGAATTGTGTCTCGAGGCACGCAGCGTGTTGCGTGAACACTATCTCACGGCTGACATGGGCATTTCCGGCGGCAATTTCTTCGTGGCGGAGACCGGGTCCGTGGTGCTGGTCACCAACGAAGGCAATGCGACGCTGACGACCACGCTGCCCAAGGTGCACATCGCGATCTCCGGCATCGAAAAGATCGTCCCGACGCTTGAAGACGTCGCCACGCTGATGCGCCTGCTTCCGCGCTCGGCCACTGGCCAGTCGATCTCCAACTACGTCGACTTGCTGACGGGAACCAAGGGGCCGGGTGAGTTCCACGGCGTCGACCATATGTATTTCATCGTCGTCGACAGCGGCCGTACCGATGTGCTGGGCAGCGACGTCAGCGAAGCGCTGCGTTGCATCCGCTGCGGCGCGTGCATGAACCATTGTCCGGTCTATCAGAATGTCGGCGGTCATTCCTACGGGTGGGTGTATCCCGGCCCCATTGGCTCCATTCTCACGCCAATGTACGTGGGTCTCGAAAACGCGCTCGATCTGCCACACGCGTCCACGCTGTGCAATCAATGCGGCGTCGTGTGTCCGGTCAAGATTCCGTTGCCCGACCTGCAGCGCAAACTGCGTGAGCGCGAGTTCGAAGAAGATCTGCGCCCG
Organism: Betaproteobacteria bacterium; assembly: GCA_040007975.1. Taxonomy (GTDB): domain Bacteria; phylum Pseudomonadota; class Gammaproteobacteria; order Burkholderiales; family Casimicrobiaceae; genus VBCG01. The sequence continues at coordinate 4,389 of JBDTTY010000010.1, forward strand.
TGGCACGAACGCATGGGGCTCAAATTGTGGGGCTGGGTCGCTGCGCGGCCGAGACTTTATGCATGGACGTCGCGAATGGGCGTACGCTTTTTGCATGGTCGCGCTGACGCCAACGGCATGATTCACCGTCTGCCATTCGGCAAGGGATGGACCGAGGGTCGCGACATGCCCGCACCCGCCGGCCGCACTTTCCGTGATCTTTACGCGCAGCGTCAGCGCCAAGCTGGAGCAACAATTCAATGAACGCAACCCACGGCAGCAATCTTGCATTGCCGCGCATTTCTCGCCGCGCCGATTCGCTTGGTACCGAAAACGCCTTTGTCGTGCTGGCCGAAGTCAACGCGCTGATCCGCGAAGGCAGGGACATCATTTCGTTCTGTATCGGTCAGCCTGATTTTCCCACGCCGATCAATGTGCAGGACGCCGCCATCGCGGCGATCAAGGGCGGCAAGCACGGTTACACGCCAAGTGCGGGCATCGACGAGTTGCGTGCCGCTGCGGCCCACGACCTTGGATCGCGGCGCGGCCTGTCGATCGAGCCAGGCGATGTCGTGGTGGGGGCGGGCGCCAAGCCGTTCATCGCATACACGATTGCATCCGTCACCGATTATGGCGTCGGCGATGAAGTGATCTATCCGGTGCCTGGATTCCCGATTTACGAGTCGCAGATTCTCGCCAATGGCGCGGTACCGGTGCCGGTGTATTTGCGCGAGTCCCGCGGCTTTGCATTTGACCCCGCCGAACTCGAAGCGAAGATCACGCCCAAGACGCGCCTGCTGATTCTCAACACGCCGCAAAATCCCACCGGCGGCATTCTCGATCACGAAAATCTCGACACGATCGCAGAAATTCTGCGACGCCATCCACAGGTGTGGGTCTTTGCCGACGAGATCTATTCGCGGCTGGTCTATGACGGCCAATTTGATTCGTTGGCCACGCGACCGGACATGCTCGAACGCACGATCATCAGCGACGGTGCATCAAAGACCTGGGCGATGACCGGCTGGCGGATCGGCTATGTCGCCAATCGGGCGCTGGCACCGGTGTTCACGCGCTGGATCACGAACACCGAGTCGTGTGCGTCGCAGATTTCGCAATGGGCAGCCGTGGCGGCACTGACCGGTCCTCAGGACGCCGCCAATGCGATGCGCGCCAGTTTTCTCGCGCGCCGCGACCTGATCGTATCGCGCCTCAACGCGATCACCGGCATCACCTGCGCGTCGCCGGGCGGAGCGTTTTACGTGTGGCCCAACGTCACCGAGGCCTGCAAGATGACCGGCTGTGCTGATTCGGAGGTATTTCGCAAGCGCCTGCTGCACGAAGCGGGCATTGCGGTGCTAGCCGACATTCACTTCGGCCGGCGCGTGCCTGGCGACGGGCAGCATATCCGCTTCTCGTATGCAGCTTCCAATGAGTCGATCGAGCGTGGTACCGAACGTCTTGCGGCCTTCATTCGCAAGGGCGCCTGACGCCATGACCATCGCCGACAACAAGTCGTCGCGCGATGCCGTTTTGGGACGCGTGCGCCGCGCCTTGCAGCATGAGGGCAATCGCGATGCGGCGCGCGCGGCGGCAGAAGCCTATGTGGCCGGACACGCGCAGGGGCCGCGCCCGGCGATGCCGGCGGACCTCCTCAAACGGTTCATGCAGCGGGCCACCGACATGGCCAGCACTGTGGAGCCTATTGACTCGCTCGCCGACATTCCTGCGGCAGTAGCCCGCTATGTTGATGCGTTGACGTTGCCACCGCCGTTGGCCGAGCAGAAATCGCGTCAAGGCGTGTGCTGGCCCGAGTTTGCCGCATTGGATTGGCAAGGCGCCGGGTTGTCGATCGAGGCGCGCCCCACCGTTGGCCACGATCGCCTCGGTATCACCGGTTGCTGTTGTGCCATCGCCGAAACCGGTACGTTGGTCTTCACCACCGGTGTCGATACACCCACCGCGACCACGCTGCTGCCCGACACGCATATTGCCGTGCTGCGCGCGGAGCGTATCGTTGCGGGCATGGAGGAGGCATACGCGATGATCCGTAGCGAACGAAGCACCTGGCCTCGCGCGGTCAACATGATTTCCGGGCCATCGCGCACCGGGGACATTGAACAGACAATCGTGCTGGGTGCGCACGGCCCGTATCGCGTGCACATTCTGGTGTTGAGCTGAGTCACGAGCACGGCGTCGCGATGACGCTCTATGCATTGGTGTTGCTGCCGTACGCGGCATCGCTAGTATGTGCGTTACTGCCCAATCACGCACGTAACGCGGTGGCATGGATCGCCGGCCTCACCGCATTGGCCGGTTGCGCAATGCTTGGCATCACGGCGCCTGCCATCTTCGGTGGCGATATCCTGCGCGTCAGCGTGCCGTGGTTTGCCGGTGTCGCGTTTGGCTTCCGGATGGATGGCCTCGCGTGGACCTTTGGCGGCATCATCTACGCGATCGGCGCGCTTGTCGTTCTGTACGCGCGCTACTACCTGTCGCCCCAAGATCCACCGGCGCGTTTCTTCGCCTACCTGCTGGCATTCATGGGCGCGATGCTGGGCATCGTACTCGCCGATAATCTGATTCTGATGGTTGTATTCTGGGAGTTGACCAGCCTTACGTCGTTTCTGCTGATCGGGTTCTGGAGTCACCGCGCCGATGCCCGGCAAGGTGCGCGGATGGCGCTGGCGGTGACCGGTGGCGGCGGATTGTGTCTGCTGGGTGGCGTGATCGTATTGGGACATCTCGCCGGCGGGTACTCGCTGGATGTGGTGCTGGCCGCCGGAGCGCAGGTCCGGGCGGATCCACTGTATCCGGTAGCATTGGTGCTGGTGCTGTTGGGGGCCTTCACCAAATCTGCGCAGTTTCCATTTCACTTCTGGTTGCCGCACGCGATGGCGGCACCCACACCCGTGTCGGCGTATCTGCATTCGGCCACCATGGTGAAGGCGGGCGTTTTTCTGCTGGCGCGGCTCTATCCGGTGCTGGGCGACACCAATCTATGGTTTGTCATCGTGACGAGCACCGGCCTGATCACGCTGACGTTAGGCGCCGCCTTCGCCATTTTTCAACAGGATCTCAAAGGTCTGCTGGCGTACTCGACGATCAGCCATCTCGGACTGGTCACGCTGCTATTCGGACTGGATTCGCCGCTGGCCGTCGTCGCGGGTATTTTTCATATCATCAACCACGCGGCGTTCAAGGCATCGCTGTTCATGTCCGCGGGCATCATCGACCACGAAACAGGCTCGCGCGACATGCGGCAGTTGAACGGGCTATGGCATTTCATGCCGATCACGGCGACATTGGCCATGGTGGCATCCGGCGCGATGGCCGGGGTGCCATTGCTCAATGGCTTTCTGTCGAAGGAAATGTTTTTCGCCGAAACGTTACAGCTGACGGAACACCCAGGCTTTAAATTGATGGTCCCCGTGATCGCCACCATCGCTACCACGCTGTCGGTAGCGTATTCGGTTCGCTTCATCCACGATGTGTTTTTCAACGGCGAACCGGTCGGACTTACCAAAACACCGCACGAGGCACCACGCTGGCTGCGCATCCCGGTCGAAATTCTGGTCGTCGTGTGCCTTGCTGTCGGCATCGCCCCCGCGTGGACTGTGGCGCCGGTGCTGGCCGTGGCGGCGCGCGGCGCGCTGGGTGATCGAGTTCCAGATTACAGTCTGGCGCTGTGGCATGGCTTCAATTTTCCGTTGCTGATGAGCTTCATCGCGTTGACTGGAGGCGTCGCGCTGTACGTCGTGCTGCAAAAGACGGTCAATCTGCATACCATCGACCAACTGCCAATGAGCGGCAAGCGCGTGTTCGACCGCTTGGTACGCGGTGTCGAAATTGGCGGCCGCCGATTTATCACCTGGTCGCCGACCCGAAGCCTGCCGGCCGCGTTGACATGGATTATCGTCATCGCCATTGTTGCGATGGCATGGCCACTGCTACGCCACGGCGTCGGCACGCCAGATCTTTCGGTCATGCCGCTAGGTAGTGAGCCCACCGTGATCGGACTGCTGGTGTGGTTGCTTGCGGTGGGCGCTTCAATTGGCGCGACATTTTGCTACCGCAAACGCTTTCTCGCTCTATTGTTGATCGGTGTCGTCGGCCTCGCCGTCAGTCTCGGCTTTGTGCTGATGTCAGCGCCCGACCTTGCGTTGACGCAGCTTCTCGTCGAGATCGCGACGATCACGTTGATCATGGTGGTGCTGCATTTTTTACCGCCGACCTCTCCCATCGAGCCGGGCACGTGGCGCAAATGGCGCGATGGGTTCATCGCGATCGTGGCCGGCATAGGTGTCATGTTGATTGCGCAAGCGGTGATCACGCGTCCCAGTGCGTCCATCGCGTCGTACTACCTCGATCGCGCGCTGCCTGAGGGCGGCGGCACCAATGTGGTCAACGTGATCATCGTCGACTTTCGCGGGCTGGACACGCTGGGAGAAATCACCGTGCTGGGCGTGGCCGGCCTGCTCATATTTGCGGTGCTCTGGAATTTTCGCATCCCGGCGCAAGGTCGAGACGCGGCGCCGACGGAGCCATGGAATCCATTGCTGGTGCGTACGATCGCGCGCCTGTTGCTGCCATTGGCAGCGATGGTGGCGGTGTTTCTCTATCTGCGCGGCCACAATCTGCCCGGTGGCGGCTTCGTCGCCGGCCTCACGCTGGCCGTGGTGCTGGTGGCGTTGCGCGTGGCCGGCGGTGGGCATCCTATTCTCGATCCGCGGCAACTTGCGTATCAACCATGGATTGCGGGCGGCCTGCTGATTGCCGGACTGACCGGCGTGGGTAGTTTTCTCTTCGGCTTTCCCTACCTCACCACGTCGTTTGCGCATCCGGCATTGCCCGTGATCGGCGAAGTACCGTTCGCCAGTGCAATGTTCTTCGACCTTGGTGTGTTCATGACGGTGGTGGGCGGCACGCTACTGGCCACGATGTCGCCGGGACTGCTGCCCGATGGGCACGTCGGAGGAGTCGACCAATGACCGGCTGGTTCGTGGCCTCGGCGCTTGGCGTGCTCACCGCATGTGGTGTGTGGTTGTGTCTTCGTGCGCGCACCTTTGATGTCGTGCTGGGCCTCACGTTGATGTCGTACGCAGTCAACGTGTTCCTCGTGGCGATGGGACGCGTGGCGTTCGAGTCGCCGCCGATCATTCGCTCTGGCGTGCCCGCCACGCTCGCGCACTACGCCGATCCACTCCCGCAGGCATTGGCGCTGACCGCCATCGTGATCGGCTTTGCGATGACCGCGCTGGTGTTGACGCTTGCGCTCAAAGCGCGCTACGTCAATGGCAGCGACGAATGCGATCCCACGTTGCGGAAAGCGGGCGCAGATCCAACTGCGCCACCACGATGAACATGCACTGGATCATCGTCCCGGTCGTGCTGCCGCTATTGATGGCACCACTGCTGTTGCTGTGCGAGCGCTGGCGACCACGCTGGCAATGGTCGCTGTCGCTGCTGTCCACGCTGATCCTGTTGCTGGTCGCCGCCAGTCTTGTCCGCAGTGCGGACAGCGATACCATCGGCGTCTATCTATTGGGCAACTGGAAGGCGCCGTTCGGCATCGTGCTGGTGCTTGACCGTCTTGCCGCCATGTTGCTTCTGCTGACCGCCGTCATCGCGCTCGCCAGTCAAGTGGCGGCAACCTCGCTGGCCACGCGTGGTCCGCACTTCTACGCTTTTTTCCAGGTGCAACTGGCGGGACTCAACGGTGCCTTTCTGACCGGCGACCTCTTCAACCTGTTCGTATTCTTCGAAGTGCTGTTGATTGCCTCCTTTGCGTTGTTGTTGCACGATGCAAATGGCCGATCCTTGCGCGCCGGATTCCACTACGTCGTGATCAACCTCGTGGGTTCTGCATTGTTCCTGATTGCTGCCGCGCTGCTGTACGGCGTCGTCGGCACGCTCAACTTTGCGGACCTGGCCATCAAGCTGCCGCTATTGCCCGCCAGCGACATCGGCCTGGCACAGGCTGCCGCATTGTTGCTGCTCGTCGTGTTCGGCATCAAGGCCGCGCTGCTGCCCTTGGGCTTCTGGTTGCCGGCCACCTACAGTGCCGCGCCGGGCCCGGTTGCGGCGCTGTTTGCCATCATGACCAAAGTGGGGCTCTACGGCATCGTGCGGATGTCGATGCTGGTGTTCGGTGCCGGCAGTACGGCGCTGACGGGGTGGGGTGCCGAGGCCATCTTTGCGCTGGGGATGTTCACGACGCTGTTTGGCGCGGTGTCTGCGTTGACCGCGCCGCGTCTCACCATCCTGATCGGTAGCCTGGTGCTCGTGTCGTCTGGCACGCTGTTAGCCGCATCGGCATTGGGCGAGCAGGCGCTGGCCGGCGCGCTCTACTACATGGTGCACAGCACGCTGGCCATTGCTTTGATGTTTTTGGTGGTGCATGCGATCGGCCTGCAACGCGGTGCCGTTGCCGACGGCTTTGAACAGGGACCCGCCGTCACGCAACCGGTGGTGATGGGCACACTGTTCATCATTGCCGCCGGTGCCGTCGTGGGTTTGCCGCCAATGGCAGGTTTCATCGGCAAGGCATTGATGCTGTCGGGCACGCTCAACGTGCCGGGCGCGCCGTGGTTCTGGGCCGCCGTGCTGGGCAGTGGCTTATTGTCCCTGTATGTGCTGGCGCGCGCAGGCAGCCGCATGTTCTGGAGCACCGGTGGTACCACGGCGGCAGCGCCGCCGCTGTCCATGCCCTCGTCCGCGGGCATCGCATTGTTGGTCGTCGCTTCGATCCTGTGGATGGCGCTGGCAGGCCCCGCATCGCAATACGCAGCGGACACCGCCATGCAACTTGCGCATCCGGCTGAGTACATCAATGCCGTGATGCAGACCGCGCCACTGCCCGCGCCGGAACGAGCCCACTGATGCGCAGCCTGCTGCCCCATCCGTTGCTTTCGCTGGTGCTGCTGCTGGTCTGGCTGGCGCTCAATAACACCGTGGCGCCCGCGCATGTCGTGCTGGGTGGCGTGTTGGCGTTGATCATTCCGCTGGCCACCACCGGGCTGTGCAGCGGCGCGTGGCCCAAGCTGCGGCGCCCCGACATCGCGATGCGAATCCTGCTCACCGTGCTGGCCGACATCGTGACGTCCAATATCGACGTGGCGCGGCGCGTGCTGGGCCCCGAAGCCGCCATCCGCCCCGGCTTTATTACCGTGCCACTCGACCTGACCGACGACTGGGCGATCACCGCGCTGGCCGGCATCATCACGATGACGCCTGGTACGTTGACCGCCGATGTGGCGGTCGATCGCTCGCATCTGTTGGTGCACGCGTTTCACATCGACGATGCGGACGCGATGGTGGCATCGATCAAGTCGCGCTATGAGGCGCCACTGAAGGAGATCTTTCGATGACCGCCATGATTCTGCCGTGGATCGCGGCCGTGTTCGCACTCGCGCTGGCCCTCAATATCTATCGACTGGTGCGTGGACCTTCGTTGCCTGATCGCATCCTGGCGCTCGACACGCTGACGGTCAACATGATTGCACTGCTGGTGCTGCTGGGCATCCGCTATGACACTCAACTGTTCTTCGAGGCCGCGCTGGTGGCCGCCATGCTGGGCTTCATTGCCACTGTGGCGTGTGCCAAGTACATCGCACGCGGCGACATCATCGAATGACCGCGCTGGCATCCCTGCCGCTATGGGCCGATGCACTGATCGCAGTACTGCTGCTGATCAGTGCCGCCTTCGCATTGCTGGGCTCCTGGGGGCTGGCCAAACTGGGCGACTTCTACAAGCGCCTGCACGCGCCCACCAAGGCCACGACGCTGGGCGTGGGCGGGGTACTGATCGCCTCGGCGATCTACTTCACGGTGCGCGCGCCGGGATTTTCCGCGCACGAATTCCTGATTACGCTGTTTCTGTTTCTCACTGCGCCGATCTCGGCGCATCTGTTGATGAAGGCGGCGCTGCGATTGCATGCGCGGCGCGAGGACATCGACTGACGCACATCCGCGTCGTGTAACACGTCGTTTGCCGCCCTGCAATTCATCCATATGGATGAGTGCGCGCCGATTCCAATTCGTTCATCCTGAATACCTGACCCGGTAACGGTGGTCGTTCGTATCGGTGGCAGCAATGATCACGATTCCGCAATCCGTTCATTGCACGGGTATCGCAGGGGGAACGCCAGTGCGCAATGCAAGCGTCTTGTTGGCGGTGGTACGGCGAAGGCTATTGCTGGCCTTGCTCGCCTTGGCATGCGTGAGCGGTGAATCCGTCGCAACCGGCGTTTACTACATCGAGTCGGATGTCATCAATATCGGTGCAACGGATCTCGTCCTCAATCCGGCAGGTTTTGCCCATGTTTCAGGCATCGTCGACACGTACAGTTTTCCGGGCATCGACAGCAGCCTCGTCACCAATGCCGGCTTCGGCCTGCGGTATGTAGCAAAAATCGATCTGGCCACGCGCAAACCACAATGGGTGGCGGTCGTCGGCGCACCGACCAAATCGCTGGCCTTCGGCCTGATGTACCCATTCGTTGACGACGAGGCGCGCGGGCTCGCCGTTCATGCCAACGGCTACGCGTATCTCGTGGCTCATGACGGCAGCGCGAACTATCCGCTCACCGGTGGCCAGTATCGCGTGGCCACGGCCAAGCATGTGTTCCGTGTCAGCGCCACCGGACAAGTCGCGCGCTTCTCGATTGCACTTGATCCTGCCATTCGCCGAGTGGGCGCCATTGCGGTCGACGCTGCCGGCAATATCTACCTTACCGGAAGCGCTGGCGCGGGACTTGTCACGTCTTCCGGTGCGCCATTTCCATCAAACAGTGTTGCCGCAGCGTGCATCGCGCCGTTTGTAATGAAGCTCGATGCCACCGGACAGCTCGTAACCTATGCCACGTATCTCGGAGTGGCCGGTACGTTGGGCGAACGATGCGGAGCAGGGTCGGAAATCGGCATATTCGACCCTACCGGGTTCGCAATGGCGGTCGATTCGTCGGGCAATGTTGTCGTTGGCGGGCAAGCCGAACCTGGCGTACGGGCTACCGCGGGTTCTCCCGATACGGGGTCCAAGACACCCACTTCCTATATTCCCGTCCTCGGCAATTACGCGTCGCATGCGTTCGTCGCCAAAATCAACGCGACCGGGACTGCCATCGTGTTCATCGCGCGCCTCGGCGGGTCCGAGCGTGATCGCGTCACCAGCGTCGTGCTCGACTCTGCCGGCGCGATCTACGTCGGCGGCAAGACGGCATCGCGCGACTTTCCAACGACGCCGCACTTCGGGCCGTTGCCACCCGTTTCGTTTCTCACGTGCCCGGGATTCCCGGCGGCGCCTGAGGTGGGCTTCGTCACCAAGCTTGCAGCGGACGGCAAGCAACTCATCTATTCGGGCTACCTGCCCGTATATGGCGAGCAGATTGCCAACTGTGGCGGCAACCCGTATGCGCCATTCGATCCTCTGCAAATCGCTGTGGACGCGAGCGGAAGGGTCTATGCCACCGGACCGGAAAGTTCGCTGCGCGCCTATACGGCGCCCAAAGATTCCATTCTGACGCTCAATCCATCTGCCGTGTTCTTTGTGATCGCTCCGAGCGGTCTTTCCATCGAATACTCAACGCGCTATGGCGGCCTCACTCCTCGTGCGGCGGCGATCGATGCATGGGGGCATTTCTGGGTTGCGGGCGAGGTAGTCAAGCGTTTCAGCGAAGGCCTGACGCCGCTTGAATTCACGCACCCCATTCCATTGTGTGCCACTGCGGGCACGCTCAGTGTTCATGTCGCTGGGGCCAACAATCTAGGCACGGTCGATTTCTTCGTGGACGGCGTGGCTGTCGGCACGATGCCGGTAGTCAACAGCATAGCGACCAAGTCGCTTTCGATGTCGCCTGGGATGCGGCGCGTAGTCGCTACGTACCATGGCCCCAGTTATTTCGACGGTTACTCGACCGAGCCGCAATATGTTCCGGTCAATCAGGCAGGCGCATGTTGAACGTTCGCGCCTTCTTCCCTGTGATGCTTTTGGTGGGCCTGATGATGGTCGTGGGTCCGCGCGACGTTGCGGCTGGCGTGGTCTGGTGGAATGGTGACTTCGCGCTGACGCGACTTGAATCTGACACCGGGCAAATGCGTGTACGCAATTTTCCGACGCGCATTCGCACCGTCGCGCCGCTGGCGGACGGCGGCACCTGGATCGTCGCTGGCAATATCGTCGAGCGGATCGGCATGGATCTCGAGCCTTCGCTGACGGTCGCCACGGATACCGACCCGGCCAACGTGCCGACATTCTCGGCGGCCACTCGCGATGGTGGCCTGTGGATCGTCCATGGCCGATCGATCACGCGGCTCAACGCGAGCGGAGTCGAGGTCATCCGGTGGCTTCATCCGTTGACCGCACTCGCCTTTGCCTATGGCGGACCCGACAGTCTTTGGGTGGGGGATGCCACGGGGGTCCATCAATACACAGCCGATGGTGTTCTAGTGCGCTCGGCGAGCCTGCGCAGCGGCGGAGTCCCCAAGGCCATAGTGCTTGACGCCATCGTCGGGTATCTCTGGGTAGTGACGGCCACATTCGCCACGCAGTTCGATGTTTTCGCCGGCTTGCAGGAACGTGCCGCGTTGGCGCTGTCGCCCACTGTCACAACCGTCGCAATGGATGTGAATGGCGGCACGCTCTGGCTGCTTTCCCATCGCCACCTCGACGCGTACGACCGCAACGCGGCACCGATCGGCACATGGATGCTGCCAGGTGGCATGGTCGTCGATGCCTCAGCGCTCGCTGTCGATGCGCTGTATCAGCGGTTGTGGGTTGGCGACGTTCACGGCACAACGGCCTTCAATCGCGAAACGATGCAATGGATACGGCTGACCGATGGGGAGCGCACTACGGAAATCGCCGGTTCCCATCATCAACTCGCGCCGCGGGTGCTATTGGGCGCAATCACCGGTCCACCGGTCACAGTGAGATTGCAGCTTGGCGCAACGTGCAACGGTGTTCCATGCGTTGCCACACCACGATACCTTGCCACGTTCGATCTTAGCGCGTCGATAGGTGACTTTGAATTGGGCGATCGATTCAGCCTCGACCCAGGGCACGGAACAGCCGATCTGCAAAATATCGATTCGTTTGCGGTCGGCGACATGCCGCTACGCGTTTCGGCGGTCGACGGTTATGGAACGCGGTCGGACGAACTGGTCCTCGACCTT
>JBDTTY010000011.1:0-15437 GCA_040007975.1 Betaproteobacteria bacterium
TCTACATTCCACTCAATTTTCTGGGCGTGATTTACCGCGAGATCAAGCAGGCGTTGGCCGACATGGAACGGCTCTTCGGGCTGATCGAAGAGAACGCGGAGGTCAAGGACAAGGCCGGCGCGACGCCGCTCGTCTTGCGCGGGGCAGAGGTGCGCTTCGATCATGTCGATTTTTTCTACGAGCCCAATCGCCAGATTTTGTTCGATGTGTCGTTCATGATTCCTGCAGGGCGCACGGTGGCCGTGGTCGGCCCCTCGGGTGGCGGCAAGTCCACGCTCGCGCGATTGCTGTATCGCTTCTACGACGTGAAGTCGGGATCGATCACGGTCGACGGACAAAATATTCGCGACGTGCAGCAAGGCAGTTTGCGCGCAGCGATTGCGATCGTGCCGCAGGACACCGTGTTGTTCAACGACACCATCGAGTACAACATTGCCTATGGCAAGCCGGATGCCACGCACGACGAAATCGTCGCGGCCGCGCGACTGGCGCAGATCGACACGTTCATCGCGAGTCTTCCTGATGGCTATGCAACGCAGGTTGGGGAGCGCGGACTGAAATTGTCCGGCGGTGAAAAGCAGCGCGTGGCGATTGCGCGTGCGGTACTCAAGAATCCGCACATCCTGATTTTCGATGAGGCGACGAGTGCGCTCGACTCGCGCGCGGAAAAGGCTATCCAGGCGGAGTTGCGCGAGATTGCGCATAACCACACGACGCTGACCATCGCGCACCGTTTATCGACGATTGTCGATGCCGACGAGATTCTGGTCCTGGAGCTGGGCCGCATCATCGAACGCGGCACCCATGGCGCGCTGTTGGCAGCAGACGGCACGTACGCCCGGATGTGGCGATTGCAACAGCAGGACCGGGACGGGCACGATGCGGAGCCGATACCGGCGTTGTTGCAGGGCTACCACCTGGAAGGACGCAGCTAAGCCCATGATTCGTCTAGGGGATTGACGAGCCCCCTCCGGGCATGCGATAACGCGGACAGTCACTATTGAGAACCTGCCTGATGATCCGACGTTTACTCTTTGTTTTGGCGGCGATTGCTGCGCCCCTCGCCGTCGCCTCTCCGCCCGTATTGGACGCCGGCAAGTTGAAAGTATCGTCCGCCAACGCGGTGGTCATCGACCCGGCCGACGGTCACGTCGTTTACGCCAAAGCGGCCAACGAGGTCACGCCAATCGCGTCGCTCACCAAGCTGATGACCGCCATGGTCGTGCTGGACGCCGCGCTGCCGCTCGACGAAGCGCTGGCCATCGACATGAGCGACTTCGACTATCTCAAAGGTAGTCGCTCGCGCCTGCGGATGGGTTCGTCACTGTCGCGGGACGAAATGTTGAAGCTTGCTTTGATGTCGTCTGAAAATCGCGCGGCGTCAGCACTTTCACGCCACTACCCGGGCGGCACCACGGCATTTGTCCGAGCGATGAATGCCAAGGCCACGGTGCTGGGCCTCTCGCGTACCCACTTCGACGATCCGACGGGCCTGTCACCCCGCAACGTTTCCACCGCCACCGATCTGGCGCGGATGGTGCAGGCTGCGGCCGCGTACCCGCTGATTCGCGCTTACTCGACGACGCCCGCACATTTCGTTGAAGTGCAGCCCACGGGTCAGACGATCGGCTTCAACAATTCCAATGCGCTCGTCAAAAACGCGACTTGGGATATCCAGTTGCAAAAGACAGGCTACATCCGCGAAGCCGGACGATGCGTCGTGATGCTCGCGACCGTCGCCAGCAAGCCGATGGTGATCGTGCTGCTCGATTCCATCGGCAAGTACACGCGTCTTGGCGATGCCCAGCGCGTCAAGCATTGGCTCGAGACCGGCGAATCAATGCCGGTTCCCGTAGCCAAACTCGCCGTGGTGCGCACCAAGGCCAAGGCCGGCAAATCCGTCAAGGCGGCGCCGGCGAAGATGGCCAGCAACAACAAGGCCAGGCGCGGATAACCCCGGGGGGTTTCCATCGTCGGCCCACCGTCTCGGATGGGGGCCGCCCGGCAATGGCGAGTGGCCGGGGGATCAAGACTACAGGCTTCAAATACGACTAGACGGCCCCTGGCGCTCTGCGTTGGCGCGCCGCGTGCCAGTGTCCAGCAATTCCCGCGCATTGGCGCGCGTCTTGGCCGTGATGGCCACACCACCCAGCATCCGCGCCAGTTCCTCGACGCGCTGCGTGGCATCGAGGTGGTCGAGTTCGCTGCGTACCCCTTCGTCATGACCGGTCTTGGTGACTCGCAGATGTGCGTCGGCGCAGGCTGCCACCTGCGGCAGGTGCGTGACGCACAGCACCTGTCGACGTGCTCCCAACGCCTGCAGCAATTGCCCCACCGTGGCGGCGACGGCACCGCCCACACCGCTGTCAACTTCATCAAACACCAGCGTCGGGATTTGACCGGCTTCGCTCGCCGCTACCTGCACTGCCAGCGCGATGCGCGACAATTCGCCGCCTGACGCCACGCGCGACAATGGCGCCATCGGCTGCTTGGGGTGGCTGGACACGCGAAACGTGAGGTCCTCGAGACCGTAACTGGCCGGCGTTGACAACAGGTCGGTGCTGATTTCGAAGCTCCCGCCTTCCATCGCCAGCTGTTGCATTGCGGTGGTCACGCGATGGGCGAGTTCGTTGCCGGCGTACTGTCGCTTTTGTGCGAGCTGTTTGGCGGCCGCACGATAATCGCGCTCGGCCGCTTCCGCGCAAAGGGCGAGCGCCGTCGCGTCGGCGGTCGCTGTAAGGGCATTGAGTTCCGCAGTCGTGGACACCAACAATTCGGGCAGCGCATCGGGGCGAACGCGATACTTGCGCGCCAGGTCGTGCATCGCGGATAGTCGTTCCTCGACGCGTTTGTGTTCCTCGGGGTCGAGGTCCAGTCGCCGCTGGTAATCGCGCAGCGCGCGTGCCGCTTCGTCGAGCTGGATCCGCGCCGGCGTCAACAGGATGACGACTGCGGACAGTGCCGGATCGTGGGCCGCTGCGTCTTCCATCCGATGCAGCAGTTGCGCAAGTCGCACCGTCATCGCATCGTCGGCGTCTGCCAGAGTGGCGATGCCTTCCGCCGTGGCCACGATCAGGGTCGCGGCATGCGCGAGTCGAGACTGCGCCGACGTGAGCTCGGCCCATTCGCCGGGCGTGACCGCCAGTGCGGCGAGTTCACGCTGACGGCTTTCGAGAGCCTCGCGTTGCGCGACGGTGGCTGCGGCACCGAGCGCCGCAGTGTCGCGGCGTTCGAGCGCCGCACGCCATGCCCGCCAGCGTTCGGCAACTTCCTGCGTCAACGTCGTGAAGCCACCATACGTGTCGACCAGATTGCGCTGCGACTCGGGAGCTTCCAGCGACTGATGCGCATGTTGGCCGTGAATGTCGACCAGATGCTCACCCAGATCTTTCATCTGCGCCACGGTCGCGGGTCGCGCATTGATCCACGCGCGGCTCTTGCCATTGGCATCGAGCACGCGGCGAAGCAGCACCACTTCTTCTTCGCCGACCAGATCGTTTTCGACGAGCCACGCGCGCACGGCGGGGGTGTCGGCAATGTCGAACTCCGCGGCGAGTTCCGCGCGCTCGGCACCGGGCCGCAGCTGACCCGGCAGAAAACGGTCGCCGAGCAGCAGGCCCAACGCGTCGAGGAGAATGGACTTGCCGGCACCGGTTTCGCCAGTCAGCACGGTGAAGCCCTCGTCGAACTCGACGTCGAGGGTATCGACAACGACAAAGTTGCGGATCGCAAGCGAACGCAGCATGGCTTCGGGACGAGTGGAACTACTCGGGAGCGGCGTCAGGGCGCCCGGCGGTCAGACGCTCAGGCGTTTCGCTCCAGTGGAGCTTTGCGCGGAGCATGGCAAAGTAGTCGTGACCCTCGGGATGCAAAAAGCGTGCGGTGAACGGCGCCCGTCGCAACGACACGCAGTCGCCTTCGGCCAGCGCAAAATGGGATTGGCCGTCGCAATGCACGCTGGCATCGCGACCGCGCGTGACCGTGATTGCGATGTGGGCATCGTCGGCGATTGCAATCGGCCGGTGCGTAAGTGCATGCGGGGCGACCGGCACGAGCAGGAACGAGGGCAATTGCGGCGACAGGATCGGGCCGCCGGCAGACAGTGCGTAGGCGGTGGAACCGGTGGGCGTGGCGACGATGATGCCGTCGGCGCGCAGCGCGTAGGCAAAGCGCCCCCCGATGGCCACTGCGCAATCGATCATGCCACCCAATGCGCCACGATTGACGACCACGTCGTTCAATGCGAGGACTTCGTGGCGCGTGCCATCGTCGCGCTCGACGACGGCAGACAACAACGTGCGCCGCTCCTCGACGTACTGTCCATCGAGCATGGCGGCAAGTGCCGACTCCATCTGCGCCAGCGGTATGTCAGTGAGAAATCCCAGCCGTCCCTGATTGATGCCGATCAGAGGGACGGCATACGGCGCCATGCGCCGGGCAATTGCCAGCATCGTGCCGTCGCCACCCAGCACGATGGCGAGATCGACGCGCGCCGGCAACTCGGCCGCAGGTGCCGTGGCAAAGCCCGGCACAGGCGCGTATTGCGCGGTTTCCGCTTCGACGATGACCTCGAGTCTGCGCGCTGCCAAAAAGCCCGCGAGCCGCACCAGTGGCGGTGCAATTCCCGGGCTGGCATGGCGCCCGACGAGCGCAATGCGGGCGAAGGGGGCGGAAGCAGCGCGGAACGGCATGGGCACGATTAAACCATAGGACGCCCTTCGGCTTGGCTTCAACTTTCGGATGACGCATGCTTGACGCGGGGCGCTCGGGCCCGCCGGGGCCGGCGTAGAATTGGTGCCATGCTCGAACCGCGCGCCCAGCACCTGCTCAAGACTTTGATCGAGCGCTATATTGGCGATGGTCAGCCGATGGGATCGCGATCGCTTTCACGCCATTCCGGTCTCGAGCTGTCGCCGGCAACGATCCGCAATGTCATGGCCGATCTGGAGGACCTGGGCTTCATCGCCAGCCCGCATACGTCTGCGGGTCGCATCCCGACGGCCAAGGGGTACCGCTTTTTCGTCGACAGCCTGATGATCGTCAAGCCGCTCGGCGAAGCGGAAATCCAGCGTCTGGAGGGCGAACTGGTTGCCGATCGTCCGACGCAGCTCGTCAGTGCCGCGGCCGGTCTGTTGTCACAACTGACCCATTTTGCAGGCGTGGTGATGACGCCCAAGCGACGTGAAGCGGCGTTTCGCCACATCGAATTCCTGCGCCTCGCGGACCGGCGCGTGCTGCTGATTCTGGTCACCGCCGAAGGCGATGTGCAAAATCGCGTGCTGCACACCGATCGATCGTATGCGCAGGCGCAATTGGCCGAGGCCAGCCAATTCTTCAACCAGAATTTTGCCGGGCAGCCGTTGGCAAAGATTCGTGCCCGCATCGCCGACGAGCTGCGCGCATTGCACGCGGACATCGCCGGATTGATGAGTGCCGCAGTGGACGCCGGCGAGGGTGCGTTGGCAGAAGGCGAGTCGCTGGTGGTGACCGGCGAGCGCAACCTGCTGCAGGCCGAGGATATTTCGTCGAACATGGAGCGGTTGCGGCGCCTCTTCGACATGTTCGAGCAGAAGACATCGATCCTGCATCTTCTCGACCTGTCGCAACGCGCGCAAGGCGTGCAGATCTATATCGGCGAGGAGTCGGGCTTGAATCCGCTGGACGAACTATCCGTGGTCACCGCACCTTACGAGCTCAATGGCAAGGTGATCGGCACGCTTGGCGTGATCGGCCCCACGCGCATGGCCTACGAGCGCGTGATCCCCATCGTCGAGGTCACCGCCAAGTTGCTGTCCAACGCGATGGCCCAGCAATCCCATGCCGAGTAACGCCGACCTGCATCCCAACGCGCAGCTGCTGCAGCGCCTGTACACGGCCTTTGCGGCCAAGGATGCCGCGACGATGGTCGCCTGCTATGCGCCCGACGCCCATTTCGCCGATCCGATTTTCGATTTGCATGGCGGGGAAGTCGGCGCGATGTGGACGATGTTCTGCGAACGAGGCCGCGACACGCAACTCGAATTTCGCGACATTCACGCAGACGCGAACAGCGGCACTGCCCACTGGGAGCCGCGTTACACGTTTACCGTCACCGGGCGGCCCGTGCACAACAGAATCGATTCGTCGTTCACGTTTCGCGACGGTTTGATCCACACCCACCGTGATCGTTTCGATCTTTGGCGCTGGAGTCGCATGGCGTTGGGCGTCAAAGGGGCATTGCTCGGCTGGACGCCCATGGTGCGCAACGCGATCCGCAGCGAAGCGCGGCGCAATTTCAACAATTGGCAGGCGCGGCGCAAAGGATGATCGCGCCGCCGGCGCATCCTGCGGTCAGCACTGCAACCTGCACCAATTGCACCACACCGCTGGTCGGGCGCTACTGCCAGGCATGCGGTCAGGATTCGATCCCGGACGAAACAGCGCTGACCCGCTGGCGCGAGTCGTGGCAGCGGTTGTGGCGAACGCTGCACGCGCTGATCCTGCGGCCAGGGTATCTGACGCAACAACACCTGGGCGGATCGCGTGTCCGCTTCATTGCGCCACTGACGCTGTTTCTCAATATTGTTGCCGTGTTCTTTCTGTTCTCGGTGGCCACCGAGTTTCGCGTCCAGTCGTTCATGCGCGCCGACTCTTCGCGCCATCTCGAGCAATCGCTCGAACGTCGGGCCGAGCGCGCCGGCGTCAGCAAGGACGTCTTTCTCGAACGCGTCGAGCGCCGCTTCCAGAGTGTCTACACATTATGTCTCGTGTCGATCAGCCTGTTTGGCTACACCGTGTTGACGCGGTTGGTCTATCGCAGACATTGGCGTGGCTGGCGCGGACCGTTTACGTTCACACTGCACTATCTCGCGTTCATCTTCATCGCGTTGCCGGTGGTGATGATCGTGGTCCACGGTGTGTCGACGATCGTTTATCCGCCGTTGCTGCGCATGCTGGCCGTTGTGGCCAGCGGTACGATCGCCACCAGCTGGCTCGCGTTGGCCAGCCGCCGCCTGTTCAACGAGCGCTGGCCCATGGCCCTTGTCAAAGGCGCGGCAATTGTTCTTGTGGGCTTCGTCATCGACAATGCGATGTTCCTGACCGCAGTTCTTGTCACCTTCAATCTGGCCTGACATGGCACACGCCCCCGAACCGCCGTTTGTGCACGACCGCATCCCCAAGGTTGGGGTGCTGCTGATCAATCTCGGCACGCCCGACGCCGCCACACCTTCGGCCGTCCGGCGCTATCTCGCGCAGTTCTTAACCGATCCGCGCGTGATCGAAATCCCCCGGTGGCTGTGGGTGCCGATTCTCTACGGTGTAATCCTGTTGGTGCGACCGGCCAAATCCGCGCGTAAATATTCGTTGATCTGGACCAAGGACGGCTCGCCGTTGCTCGTGCACAGCATCCGGCAGCGCACGTTGTTGCTGGGCTATCTCGGGCAGCGGCTGAAATCAGCGGGTTTGCCGGCCGACCTGTGCCCGGTCGAACTCGGCATGCGGTACGGCAATCCCGGCGTAGGCAGTGCGCTCGACAAATTGCGCGCCGCCAATTGTGAAAAGATTCTGGTGCTGCCGTTGTATCCGCAATATTCGGCGGCCGCGACCGCCTCCGCGTTTGATGCCGTCGCCGCGCACCTGATGCACGCGCGGCGGCTGCCGGCGTTGCGTTTTGTCGATACGTTTCACGCCGATCCCGGATACATCAAGTCGCTGGCCCAAAACGTCAACGATTACTGGATCAAACACGGCCGCCCCGTCCAGCTCGTGATGTCGTTTCACGGCGTCCCGCGGCGCACGCTGGAATTGGGCGACCCCTACCATTGCTACTGCCAGGTCACCGGCCGGCTGCTCGCGCGTGAACTCGGACTGACGCCAGAACAGTGGACGCTCACATTCCAATCGCGTTTCGGCAAGGCGCCGTGGTTGAAGCCCTATACGGTCGACGTGCTGCAGAAACTGGGCGGGGCCAAAACCGCGCGCGTCGACGTGTTCTGCCCCGGCTTTGTCGCGGATTGCCTCGAAACCCTCGAGGAGATTGCGCTGGAGGGCAAGGCGACGTTCGTCAAGGCGGGAGGCGGCGAATTGCACGTGATCCCGTGCCTCAACGAACATCCGGCGTGGATCTCGGCGCTGGCCGATCTCGCATTTCGCAATCTCACGGGTTGGCTCGACGCGCCGCCCGACCGCGACGTACGCGATCTGACGCTGGCGCGCGCCAAGGCATTGGGCGCGCCAAAATAGCCTGTTGGAACACGTATGTTGGCGGCCAACGCGCAACTTGAACTCTCGGGCTCCCAAGTGTTGACCTAAGTCGTTGTGTCAGGACACAATTTTGCCTCCCGGCCATTGGTCGTCGCAGGCTTGAAAAGCGGTCCGCCGACCCAATGTGGAATGGATAACCACGTTACTAACCAAGGATTGACTGCGCATGACCTCGAAACACGCCGAATCCTCCCCTGCCGACGCTGTTGCGCCGACGGCGGCTCCTGTTGACACCTTCCCCGGCATTCCCGGGGACGCGATCGTCGACACCCTGGCCGCCGCCCAAGCCGAGGCTGCGGAAATGAAGGACGCCTGGATGCGCGCCAAAGCCGAAGCCGAAAACATCCGGCGGATCGCACAGGCCGATGTCGCCAAGGCCCACAAATTTGCCATCGAGCGCTTTGCCGAAGACTTGCTGCCGGTCAAGGATGCGTTGGAGCAGACGCTGGCGGCGGGGGACGTGTCGCTTGCGTCGCTGCGGGCCGGCGCCGAACTGACGTTGAAGGCCCTCACCACTGCATTCGAACGGGCACACGTGGTCGAGTTGAACCCGGAAGGCCAGAAATTCGATCCCAATCATCATCAGGCAATGCAGATGGTGCCTTCGCCGCTGCCGGCCAATACCGTTGCGGCCGTGTTCCAGAAGGGCTATCTCGTCAACGATCGGGTGCTGCGTCCGGCGCTCGTCACGGTTTCGCAAGGCACCGGCACGCCGGCTTAAGACCCCACGGCGCAAATACCGCGCATCGCGCGGCTTGAAGCTTCGGGTGTCGACCCCCATTTTTACTGCATTCCAGCCATTTCGCATCAGGGAGAAAAACAGTCATGGGCAAGATCATCGGTATCGACTTGGGCACCACCAACAGTTGCGTCTCGATCATGGAGGGCGGCAAGCCCAAGGTGATCGAAAACTCCGAAGGCGCACGCACGACGCCATCGGTGGTTGCGTATCAGGATGACGGCGAGATCCTGGTCGGCGCGTCGGCCAAGCGGCAGGCGGTCACCAACCCCAAAAACACGATCTACGCGGTCAAGCGATTGATCGGTCGCCGCTTCGAGGAAAAAGAGGTCCAGAAGGACATCGACCTCATGCCGTACGCGATCGTCAAGGCTGACAATGGCGACGCCTGGGTCGACGTGCGCGGCAAGAAAATCGCGCCGCAACAGGTTTCCGCGGAAATCCTGCGCAAGATGAAGAGGACCGCCGAAGACTATCTCGGCGAAGAAGTCACCGAGGCCGTCGTGACGGTGCCGGCGTACTTCAACGACTCGCAGCGTCAGGCCACCAAGGACGCGGGCAAAATTGCCGGCCTCGAGGTCAAGCGAATCATCAACGAGCCCACGGCGGCCGCGTTGGCGTTCGGCCTCGACAAGAAGGAAGGCGATCGCAAGATTGCCGTCTACGACCTGGGCGGCGGCACGTTTGACATTTCGATCATCGAGATCGCGGTGGTCGACGGCGAACATCAATTCGAAGTGCTGTCCACCAACGGCGACACGTTCCTGGGCGGTGAAGACTTCGATCAGCGTTTGATCGACTACATCGTCACCGAATACAAGAAGGAATCCGGCGTCGACCTTAAGAACGACGTGCTGGCGTTGCAGCGTTTGAAGGATGCCGCCGAAAAAGCGAAGATCGAGCTGTCGTCGTCGCAGCAGACCGAAATTAATCTGCCGTACATCACGGCTGATCAATCCGGTCCCAAGCATCTGTCGATGAAGATCACGCGCGCCAAATTCGAGTCGCTGGTCGAGCCGTTGATCGAGCGCACGATCGAGCCGTGCCGTACCGCAATCAAGGATGCGGGCGTCAAGTTGTCTGATGTTTCAGACGTCATTCTTGTCGGTGGTCAAACGCGGATGCCCAAGGTGCAGGAGAAGGTCAAGGAATTCTTCGGCAAGGAGCCGCGCAAGGACGTCAATCCGGATGAGGCCGTCGCTGTCGGTGCGGCGATCCAGGGCGGCGTGCTGAAAGGCGACGTCAAGGACGTGTTGCTGCTCGACGTGACGCCACTGTCACTTGGCATCGAAACGCTGGGTGGCGTGATGACCAAGCTCATCCAGAAAAACACGACGATCCCCACCAAGGCCCAACAGGTGTTCTCGACCGCCGATGACAATCAGGGCGCCGTCACGATTCACGTGCTGCAGGGCGAACGCGACGTATCGCAGGGCAACAAGAGTCTCGGGCAGTTCAATCTCGAAGGCATTCCGCCGTCACCGCGCGGCACACCGCAAATCGAAGTCGCTTTCGACATCGATGCCAACGGCATCCTGCATGTGTCGGCCAAGGACAAGGCCACCGGCAAGGAAAACAAGATCACGATCAAGGCCAACTCGGGATTGTCGGACGCCGAGATCGAAAAAATGGTCAAGGACGCCGAGGCACACGCCGAGGACGACCGCAAGATTCTCGAAACCGTGCAGGCCCGCAACGGCCTTGATGCGCTGGTGCACAGCGTCAACAAGTCGCTGACGGAATATGGCGATAAGGTCGGTGCCGACGAGAAGACCAAGGTCGAAGCCGCGGTCAAGACTGCGGAAGAAGTATTGAAGCAGAAGGATGCTTCCAAGGAAGACCTGGAAAAGCAGTCCGAAGAACTGGCCAAGGCCGCACAGAAGTTGGGTGAGTTGATGTACGCGCAGGCGCAGGCAGCGGCGGAAGGTGCGGCTGGCGCAAGCGCCGGTGGTGCAGGCGGTACTGAAGGCTCGGCCAAGAACGACGAAAAGGTTGTGGATGCGGAATTCACCGAAGTAAAGAAGTAAGAGTGAGGACATTCCTTGATATTTCGTCGCGATATTTGATTGAGGCTGCTTAAAGGTCAGCGCGCGACGTAATATCTGGCCGAGTTGGAGTGGTCGCTTGCGCGACCCTCAACTCGGCCTTTCTACGGTGGCTGCCGTGTTCCGTTGTACGGTAGCTGCGGTGTGTTTCTTTGCCAAACCGCTTTTGAAGTTACATTGCACTGCCGCGTCGTTACCAATGTGCACGTTGGTGGATTTGGGATCAGGGATGGCAAACCAAACGCGCTTTGCGATCATGTTCCACGAAGCCGCGCTCAAGGAATTGGGCGAGGCGTCCGCGTTCATCAAACTCATCCGCAACATTTCCAATCATCGCCCTCTGGGCTTCACGAAGAATTGAGTCATCCCCATGGCGAAGCGTGACTACTACACCGTCCTAGGCGTCGCCCGCGAAGCCAGCGACGAAGAGCTGAAAAAAGCTTATCGCAAGCTTGCAATGAAGCATCATCCGGACCGCAATCCGGACAACAAGGATTCGGAAGGTCACTTCAAGGAAGCCAAGGAGGCCTATGAGGTGCTCACCGACCCACGCAAGCGTGCTGCCTACAACCAGTTCGGCCATGCCGGTGTCGATCCGTCTGCTGGTGGCGGGCGCGGCGGTCCCGGGCCCGAGGGCTTTGGTGGCTTTGCGGATGCGTTTGGCGACATCTTCGGCGAAATCTTTGGACAGCAGGGTCGTGGTGGCGGACGCGGCAATGGCGTCTACCGCGGCGCCGATTTGCGCTACAACCTGGAGATCTCGCTGGAAGACGCGGCGCGCGGTACCGAGGTCAAGATCCGCATCCCGTCGCTGCAACCGTGCACCACCTGCAAAGGCTCCGGCGCGCGACCCGGCACGGAACCCAAGCAATGTTCGACCTGTGCGGGTCGCGGTGAAGTGCGCGTGTCGCAGGGTTTTTTCTCGATTCAGCAATCCTGCCCGACGTGTCATGGCACGGGCAAGGTCATTCCCGAGCCCTGCACCGCGTGTCACGGGTCGGGTCAGATCAAGGAAAGCAAGACACTTTCGGTCAAAATCCCCGCCGGTGTGGATCAGGACGATCGCATTCGCCTGACGAGCGAAGGGGAGGCGGGCCGCAATGGTGGTCCATCCGGCGATCTCTACGTCGTCATCAATTTGAAGCCGCACTCGGTGTTCCAGCGTGAAGGCGCGGATCTGCATTGCGAAATGCCCATCGGCTTTGCGATGGCGGCATTGGGCGGCGATCTCGAGATCCCCACGCTGGACGGCCAGGCGACGATCAAGGTGCCGGCAGAAACACAGTCCGGGCAGACGTTCCGGTTGCGCAACAAGGGCATCCGCCCGGTACGCGGGTCGGTGCAAGGGGACCTCTATTGCCACGTCGTGATCGAGACGCCGGTCAAGCTCACCGCCCGCCAAAAGGAACTGTTGCGCGAGTTTGACCAGATCAACGCCAAGGATCCGGCTAAGCACAATCCGCGCGCCAGCAACTGGTTCGACAAGGTCAAGGAATTCTTCGACTGAACGGCCCGTTGCTCGCGCCAACATTGATGCAACGACGATGAGCCACGACGCGCAGGTTGACGTCGTGGTGGTGGGGGCTGGTGCCGCCGGCATGATGTGCGCGGCGCAGGCGGGTCAACGCGGGCGCAAGGTGTTGCTGATCGAGCATTACCACCTGCTGGGCGAAAAGATCCGCATTTCCGGTGGTGGTCGCTGCAACTTCACCAATCGCGATGCGGGCCCCGCGCAATACCTTTCACGAAACCCCGATTTCTGTCGCTCGGCGTTGGCGCGCTACACGCCCGTCCACTTCGTGCGCCTGGTCGAGGCGCATGGCATCGCCTATCACGAGAAAAAGCTGGGCCAACTTTTCTGCGATGACTCGGCCATCGACATCATCGCGATGCTCCGGGCCGAATGCGATCGCGGTAACGTGCAATGGCGCATGCCGTGTACCGTTGATGGCGTGGCGCGGGTCGATGACGGCTTCGTGATTGCGACGCCGCAGGGCTCCATCCAATGCGCTTCGCTGGTCATCGCCAGCGGCGGTCTGACGGTTCCCAAGATCGGTGCGACGCCATTCGGTTATTGGATCGCCGAGCAGTTTGGGCTGGCCATCGTGCCCCCGCGACCCGCACTGGTGCCGCTCGCATTTGCGCCCGAGGCACTGGCGCGGTATGGCGATCTTTCCGGTGTATCCCTGGATGTGGAAATCACCTGCAACGGCGGCCGCTTTCGCGAAAATTTGCTGTTCACGCATCGAGGTTTGTCCGGACCTGCGATTCTGCAGATCTCATCCTATTGGGACGGTCGCACGTCGCTCACGATCGACCTGCTGCCCGACCTTGATATCGACGCGTGGCTGGCCGAGCGCGGCGCGTCGACCACGCGTCTCGACAATGCGTTGGCCGACCTACTGCCGCGCCGCTTCGCGCAGCAATGGTGCGCCGCTGAAGGATTGACGTCATCGCTGGCCAAGCTCGACGCCGGGCGTCGCCGCGACATTGCAGCACGACTGCATGCGTGGCAGGTACTGCCTTCGGGAACGCTTGGCTACAACAAGGCCGAGGTCACGCTGGGTGGTGTCGATACGCGCGGCTTGTCGTCCAAGACCATGGGTGCGCTGGCGGTGCCGGGTCTTTTTTTCGTCGGCGAAGTGATGGATGTGACCGGATGGCTTGGTGGTTACAATTTCCAGTGGGCGTGGGCGTCGGGACACGCGGCGGGGCAACATGTGTAAAAGTATGTGCTTTGACGGTCGATGGAACCGGCCTCGGCGCATGATCATGAAGGGTCCGTGATGCCGAAGACGCTGCTGATTCGCCACGCCGACGTGATCGTCACGATGGATGAGGCACGTCGTGAAATTCGCGATGGTGCGATCCTGATCGAGGACCATCGAATCGTTGCCGTCGGCGCCACCGATGCGCTGCCGTCCACCGCGGACGAGGTACTCGATCTCGCCGGACATCTCGTGGTGCCGGGACTCGTCAACACCCATCACCACATGTTCCAAAGTCTCACGCGCGCGGTGCCCGGTGTTCAGGACTCTGCGCTGTTCGAGTGGCTGCAGGGACTGTATCCGCTATGGGCTGGCCTCACGCCGGAAATGATTCGCGTCTCGACCCAGACCGCGATGGCGGAATTGATCCTGTCCGGCTGCACGACCTCGATGGATCATTTGTACTTGTTTCCCAACGGCGCCAGGCTCGATGACGCCATCGAGGCCGCAGCATCGATCGGCATGCGCTTTCACCCGACCCGTGGCAGCATGAGTGTGGGTCGCAGCGCCGGCGGACTGCCGCCCGACGCCTTGGTGGAAAGTGAATCGTTCATCCTGGCCGACACGCAGCGATTGATCGAGACCTTTCACGATCCTGCGCGCTACGCAATGGTTCGGGTGGGGGTCGCTCCGTGTTCGCCCTTTTCGGTCAGTCGCGATCTGATGCGCGAATCGGCGGCGCTGGCGCGAGCCACCGGGGTGGGGCTGCACACGCATCTTGCCGAAAACGTCAGCGACGTTGCCTACAGCCGCGAACACTTCGGCATGACGCCCGCCCAGTATGCCGAGAGCCTGGGTTGGGTTGGCGACGACGTCTGGCATGCGCATTGTGTGAAGCTCGATGCTGACGGCATCGAGCTCTTTGCGCGCACCGGCACCGGCGTGGCGCACTGTCCATGCTCCAACATGCGCCTCGCCTCTGGCATTGCACCCGTGCGGCGGATGCGCGACGCCGGCGTCCCGGTGGGCATCGGCGTCGATGGCTGTGCATCCAATGATGCCGGCGATCTGTTGGCGGAAACGCGGCAGGCCTTGCTCTTGCAGCGTGTGGGCTTCGGTCCGGACGCGATGAGCGCACGCGACGCGCTGGAAATGGCTACGCGCGGTGGTGCCCGAGTACTCGGGCGCGATGATATCGGCGCGCTGGCGCCGGGCATGGCCGCCGACCTCGTGGCATTCGACCTGTCCAGCGTGGCTTATGCGGGTGGGCTTGCTGATCCGGTGGCGGCGCTATTGTTCTGCGCGCCGCAACGCGTGAACTGGAGCGTGATCCACGGCCGCGTCGTCGTGCGCGATGGGCAGCTCACGACCCTCGATCTGCCGATGCATGTCGAACGTCACAATGCGTTGGCGCGCGTACTGACCAGCGCCGCGCGCTAATCCCTTCGGGCGTCGGGCGGCGGCGGCAATTGCCACTGGTAGAATCAACGGTTCTGGTGCTTGCGCAACCCCCTGATTGCTTCATCCCCCCGGAGAAATTCATGCGAAAACTTGCCGCGATCCTGTTTGCGATTGCCGCCGTCACGTTGCCCGCGCATGCGCAGGTCAAAATTGGGCTGATGGTATCGGCGACCGGCCCCACCTCGGCGATCGGCATTCCGCAGAAAAACACCGGCGACCTGTTGCCGCGCAAGGTGGGTA
>JBDTTY010000012.1:0-15130 GCA_040007975.1 Betaproteobacteria bacterium
GGGCAGTCCCATCCTGGCCACCGAGCACATCGAGGCGCAGTACCGCATCGACGCCGCGCTGTTCTCCCCGCACGCCGACTACCTGTTGCGCGTCAAGGGCACCAGCATGCAGGATGCCGGCATTCTCGATGGTGATCTGCTGGTGGTGCACCGTACGGCGGAGGCGCGCAGCGGCCAGATCGTCGTGGCGCGGCTGGGCGAGGAGGTGACGGTCAAACGCTTGAAACGACGCGGTCGTGAAATCACGCTGATGGCGGAAAACGCCGCGTTCGCACCAATCATCGTCGACCCGCAGCGCACCACGTTTGCGATCGAAGGTGTGGCGGTAGGCGTGATCCGCCCCAGTCGTTCGCTGTAATTTTTCCGCATCCGTCGGATCCATCGAACGCCTCGAAGCTTCCCGCGGCTGCAGCGCGCCGCTTTTCCGATCCCGCGCACCCTCAGGAGAACCCCATGACTGTGCAACCCATTCCCACCGGCTATCACTCGGTCACGCCTTATCTCATCGTCAACGATGCTGCCAAAGCCATCGATTTCTATCAGCGCGCATTCGGTGCCACTGAACTCTTCCGACTGCCCACACCGGATGGCAAGGTCGCACACGCGGAAATCAAGATCGGTGATTCGCCGGTGATGCTGGTCGACGAAACAGACGGCTACAAGAGTCCGCATGCGTTGGGCGGTTCGCCGGTCAGCCTGATGATCTACGTGCCCGATGTGGAGAAAATATTTCCGCAGGCACTGGCCGCCGGTGCCACGCAGCAGCGTCCGTTGGCCGATCAGTTCTATGGCGACCGCACCGGCACGTTGGTCGATCCTTTCGGCCACGTGTGGACCATTGCCACGCACACCGAGGATGTGTCACCGGAAGAGTTGGATCGCCGCTACCAGAAGCTGCTGCAGGCAGGTTGATGCACGATGTTCACGCTGTATGGCATTTGCGGGTCCGGCTCGGCGGCAATCGAAGCGGCGCTGACGCTGCTCGGTGCGCAGTTTGGCATCGTCGAGGCTGCGTCATCGGCGCCGGCACCAGGCTTTTGAACGCTGCTGCCTGATCGTTGCGATGTCCCATTCTGCCGCTGCACTTGCCACGCTGCTCGCACATCCTGCGATCTGGCGGGGTGACGATTGCGCTGCCGAGCCCGCGACCGTGCCGTCGGGGTTTGCCGCACTCGATGCGGTGCTGCCCGGACGCGGCTGGCCACAAGGCGCGCTGACCGAACTGCTGCTGGAACGCGAAGGCATCGGCGAAATCCGTCTCACGTTGCCTGCACTGGTGCGCGTGCAGGCCGCCGGGCGCGATGTCGTGTGGATCGCGCCCCCTTATCGCCCCTATGCACCGGCACTGGCCGCGGCCGGCATCGATCTCGCGCGCTTTCATGTCGTGCATGCGGGTGCCAAGGATGCGCTGTGGGCTTTCGAGCAGGCACTGCGGGCGCCCGAATGCGGGGCCGCTTTCGCGTGGCTGCCCACACACGACGAGCGTCTGTTGCGGCGCTTGCAAGTGGCCGCGCGCGACGGCCGCACCTGGGGTGCGCTGTGGCGGCGTCCCGGGCAACGCGGCAGTGCCACGGCTGCGCCACTGCGGCTCGCGTTGTCGCCTTATCAAGGTCAACTTGCGGTACAGGTGGTGAAGCGTCGCGGTGCCGGTTTGCTGCAGCCCGTGCTGATCGACATCAACGCGACCGCATCAGAGTGTGGGGTCAGACACGATACTTCTCGAAATGCTTCGGCAAGGACCACTCTGCGCAGGAAGTATCGTGTCTGACCCCACACTCTGCGCTGACCGCACACTAAAAATCCACACCATGTCCCCACTCGCGCACCACCTCTACACGATGGCCTGCAACAACGCGTGGGCCAATCACCGATTGCTCACGGCATGCGCCACCTTGTCGCAGGATGATTTCATCGCGCCGCGCACCAGCTTTTTTCCATCGCTCAAGTCCACCCTTAATCACAATTTGATGGTGGACCGATTTTATGTCGATTGCCTCGAGCGTTCGTTGACCGGGCAGCCGCCCGATCTCGCCCCGCGCAACTGGAACGAACCGTACGTCACGTGCGCCGACATTCTCACCGCACAGCATGCGGTAGATCGTCGGCTATGCGAACTCTGTCAGCGACTGACCGAGGCACAGCTTCTGCAGGCCATCGAGGTACCGCGACGCGCCGGCATCCAGCGCGAAAGCACCACGCGTCTGCTCGCGCATCTGTTCGAGCATCAGGTTCACCATCGTGGGCAGGCGCACGCGATGCTGGCGGGCACCCATGTGCCACCACCGCAGCTCGACGAATTTTTCTGCGCCAACGAAGCGCATCTGCGCGCGGCAGAGTTGGCCGAGCTTGGCCTCACCGAAGAAGGAATCTGGGCTGCTCATAAAACATTAATTGCACGAAATACCACAGCACCGTAAGTGAGGCTTCAGCCTCGCGGGATGTCGAATGGAGCGAAGCGAGGCTGAAGCCTCGCCTACAGTTTGCATGCGGTTTGCTCGTGGTTTGCACACGACTTGCGCATGATCGATGCAACAACCCATGCTCTGGATCTGCCTCCTCTTTCCGCAACTGCCACTCGACGTGTTCTCGCGCGGGCTGTCACCGGCACAGCCGGCGCAGGCGTTCGTGGTCAGCAGCGGCGGGCACTATCCGACCGTGGTGGCGGCCAACCCGCATGCGCGCGATGCCGGCATTCGTGACGGACATTTGCTGTCCGGCGCGCTTGCACTGGCACCGGGCCTGGTGCAACGCGAGCGCGACGCCGCCGCCGAAGCACACGCGCTCGATCAACTCGCCACGTGGGCGCTGACGTTCACGCCGATGGCCTGTCTGGCACCCCCCAACGCGGTGCTGGCGGAAATCAGCGGCAGTCTGCAACTTTTTGCAGGACTGCCGCGGCTGGTCTCGCGGTTGGTCGCCGGCGCCCATGCGTTGGGCTACACACCGCGACTCGGGTTGGCCCCCACGCCGGGTGCCGCGTTGTTGCTGGCGCGCGCCGGCCACACGACACCGGTCACGACGGACGCGCAACTGCGCGCTGCGTTGCGTTCCATTCCGTTGGCGCTGATGGATCTCGATGTGCGCACGCGCACCACGCTGCAGGAGGCCGGCATCACGCGCTTCGGGCAAATGACTGCGCTGCCACGCGACGGTCTCACGCGACGCTTCGGTGCAGACCTCACGCAGACACTCGATCGCACCGTGGGTCAGATTCCCGATCCGCGCGCGGCGCACCTGCCCGCGCCACGTTTCGCCAGCACGCTCGATCTGCCCGCGCCGGTGCATGACGTCGAGGCGCTCGGGTTTGGTGTGCAGCGTCTGGTGCAGGAATTGGCCACGTGGTTGACCGCGCGCGGTCTGGGCGTGCTGCGGATGACGCTCACGCTCACGCACGAACGACATATGCGGCAGCGTGGCGTACCCGCCACCGTGGTGCCTTTTGCGCTGGGCGCACCGGCACGCACGCCCGCGCATCTGTTGGGTGTATTGCGCGAGCGGCTGGCGCGCGTCGCGCTACCCGCTTCCGTCGAAACGATTGCGCTGGCCAGCGACGATGTGGTGCCGCTGGCTGGTCGCAACCTTGGTCTCTTGCCCGGCGACGAAGCCGATGCCGTCACCGTGCCATTGCTCGACCGGTTACGTGCGCGTCTGGGCGACGATGCGGTCACGCTGCTCATGCCGCAAGCCGAACATCGACCCGAGCGGGCGCTGGTGGATGTCACTTCCACCGCAGATCCCCGTAGGCGAGGCTTCAGCCTCGCAAGGCCATCCCCAAAAAAACGCAGCACCAAACCCACCGCACCGCCCCCTCTGCCCGATGCGCCGCGCCCGCTGTGGCTGCTGACGCAGCCGCAACCCCTCGCGCATCTCCTCGAAGCGCAACCGTGGGTGCTGTGCGACGGCCCCGAGCGCATCGAGTCCGGTTGGTGGGATGGCGCCGACGTGCGTCGCGATTATTTCGTCGCGCGCGCGCCCACTGACGAAACCATGTGGATCTACCGCGACCATCGCTACGGCATCGACGATGGCGAATGGTTTCTGCACGGCTTGTTCGCCTGAGCCAACGCGCCGCCCCACACCATCCACCATCGCCCTCTCAATCAAGCGTGATCTTGGCACTCCGAATCACTTCCGCCCAGCGCTTCTCCTCGTTCGCGATATAGGCGCGAAACTCGGCCGGCGGAAGATACGCAGGCTCGGTTCCCTGCGCCGACAAACGATTCCTGAAGTCGGGTGCCGCCAACACCTTCGCAATGTCCTGACTCAGCCGATCGATGATCGCCTGTGGCGTGCCTGTGGGCGCCAGCACACCTTGCCAACCATAAATGACGAATTCCGGAAGTCCCGCCTCCTTCGCCGTCGGCACGTCCGGCAACGCGGCCGAACGCGTTTCCCCCGTCACGACCAGCGCCCGTGCGCGACCATCCTTGACGAACGGCTGCACGACATTGCCGCCATCAATCATCAATTGAATACGCCCACCGACCAGATCGGCCAACGCGGGCGCACTGCCTTTATAGGGCACGTGCTGAATCTGCGTCTTCGTCTGCAACTTCAACAACTCCCCGGCGAGATGATTGATGTTGCCATTGCCACCCGACCCGAAATTGAGCTCGTTGGGTTTGGACCGTATCAACGCCACGAACTGCGCCATCGTCTGCACCGGCAACGCTGCCGGCACCACGGCGACCAGCGGCGTAACCACCACGCGTGCAATCGGCGCAAAGTCCTTGGCCGGATCGAATGAAAGCTTGGGATACAGCGCCGGATTGGCCGTCAGCATGCCAAGGTTGCCCATCAACAACGTGTATCCATCGGGTTTGGCGCGCGCCACATATTCCATTGCGATGTTGCCGGCGGCTCCCGCCTTGTTCTCGACCACCACCCGTTGGCCGAGTGCATCAGACAATTTTTCGGCCAGTTGCCGAGCCACGATATCCACGCCACCACCCGGCGGAAAGCCGACGATCAGCTGAATCGGCTTGTCGGGAAACGCTTGCGCGGTAGCAACGGATGCCACGGCAAAAACGCCGGCGGCAAGCAGGGAATGCAGTGACTTCATCGTGATCTCCTAGTGGTCTTGACTGGGGCGCTTGCGGTGGTCTGCTCACGCACGATGCGCTTGAGTGAAATCGAAACATCCGACAGCCGCGCATCGCGTTCCAGGCTGTCGATAATGTGGTCGCGCAACGACGCCGACGCCGCACTGCGGTCACCGCGCCGCAACTGCCGCAGCACCTTCGCGTGTTCGGTTGCCACCAGCGCCTGATTCGGAATGCCCCGGCCGAGAAAGATGCGCGAGAACTGCGGGGCGGCATACAAACGTGCATGGATGTCGTCGAGCAACGGATTGCGCGCCAACGCAATCAGCCTTCCGTGAAAGTGCCAATTCAATTCGGAAAACTTCCGGATGCTGCCTGAATCGGTGCCAAAGACAGTGTTACGGATGTGCGTGTTGATGACGTCAGCTTCGTCGAGCACGCGCGTATCGAGGGGGCCAAGGATGTAGAGCAGTGCATTGGACTCGACAACGACCCGCGCAATCGCCCAATCCACATAGTTCTGCGCTGAAGGCAGCGCGGGCACGCTGTAACCGATGTTGTCGATGAGCCGCAGTTGACCTTCGGCCGCCAGTCTCGCAAATGCCTCGCGGACAGGCGTGGGACTGATTCCATGGCGCTTCGCGACGTCGGCAATGCTCACCGCGGCACCTGGCGGAAACTCGCCCGAAGCGATGCTGGCGCACATTGCATCGTGGACTTGCGCCACTAGACTGCGCGCCCGAACTGCGGTCATGACGCCACGACTTCGCCGACGATCGCCATGGGTTGCGACAACCCATAGCGAGCAAAGATCTCCGGTGGAGTATCGTTGCGGATCAACAGCGCCACGATCAACGCGCGGATACGCGACTCCTGCTGCGGATCGTCAATGGGTGTGGATTGCGCAGGATCAGCCGCGAGATCGTAAAGAACCGTGCGCGCGTCCAGCAGCGGATAGCGCCGCGTCATGTTGGCCTTGGCATCGCGGCGAACCGGCAACTTCCATACCGGAAATCCCTGCGTGAAGGGCAGCGCAGACACGACCTGCGCACCCGCGAACTCCCCGGCCTCAAAATACGTACGCATATGCGCCGGCATCAGCGTGTACTGGTACAGATCGGTTTCAAAGGGCTCGTGCGGATAAAGGAAAAAAGCGTAGCGCCCGTCAGTGAAATTGATGGCGGCGCCAAACTGTCCGAAGATGCAGCCGCCATCGTTGTGCGCGGCTTCCGCGTCGTGCATTGCGGGAAGCAGGCTGCGGCCGGTCACTTCCGGCGGCACAGGCTGGCTGAATAGCTCCAGCATCGTCGGCATCAGGTCCACCGTCTGCGTCAGCGTCGTGACACGCCGTGGCGCGATTGCCGCATTGCGTGGCGGCGTGATCAATAGCGGAATGTGTGCGACCTCGTTGAAAAACGGCGGCCGGTTCTTGCCCAGATATTCCTTCTCGCCCAGCAGCAAGCCGTGATCGGTGGACGTGATGATCCACGTATCCGCCCACATGTCATGGCGATCGAACGTGTCCAGCAAAGTGCCAAGGTAATGATCGCAGGCGCCCACCAGCGCGTGGTAGTTGCCGCGCAGTTGCTGCAACAGCGCGGGATCGATATCCGCACGGCCATAACTGGGCCAGTCAAAAATCTTGCCGCCAAGCGCGTCCGGATGCTCGCGCAAAAATTGCTCCGGCGCAAAAAACGGCTCGTGCGGGTCAAAGCATTCGAGGTGCAGCAACCAGTTGTCCGCCGTGTGCTGGTTGGTCAGAAATTCGTTGCCCGCGGCGAAGCATTGTGCCAGCGGGAAAGCGCCGTGATCGTCGAGATACTCGCGATTGACGTAGTAGGGCAACTTGGAATTGATCTCGGGCGAGAAATCGTGCTGCCTTTCGTGGAAGCGCGCCGCAAAACCATCGACATCGGCGCCCAGCGTGGGACGCCATTTGTCCTTCTCCTGACCGCGAATGAACTCCCACGAATTGTAGCGACCGTGAAAGCCCGCGCCCCCATCCTCGAAATAGTGATAGTGATCGGTGACGAGGTGGGTGTAGACACCTTGCCCGCGCAGGATATCCGCGAGGGAATGGTCGAAAGGCTCCAGCGGTCCCCAGCCACGATGCAGGAAATTGAGACGGCCCGTCTGGATGTCCCGGCGCGCGGGCATGCAGGGCAGGCTGCCCACGAAATGGCGGTCGAAGACGACCGAGCGCGCAGCCAGGCGCTCGAAGTTGGGGGTGCGTGGCGCATTCGGCTCATAGCACGACAGTGCATGTCGATTGAGTGAATCGAACAACAGAAAAACGACCTTCATCGGCGCCGCCTCGTGCCATCACGTGGAATTCGTCGATCATATATGATCTATTGGGCGACGGCCAGATGCTGCCCTTGTGTGCCGAAGTGATGCGCGTGGGTGAACCCACCGATGAAGTCATCGCCGCAATGAAGAAGCGGTCCCGCCGCGGGCGTTGCGCAACAATTCAACGCTGCGCTGTCGAGCGTTCGCGCGCCGCTAGACCGGAAGCGGAGTCAGATACCGGCCCACCAGTGATAGCCCTGGTCTTCCCAATAGCCGCCCTTGCCGCCAGCGATCCTGGCAAAGCTTTCGACGAACTCGATGCCGGTGACGTATTTGGCGTGCTTGTAGCCCAATTGTCGCTCGACGCGCAAGCGCAGCGGCGCACCGTTGGCCACGGGCAGCGCTGCGTCGTTCAAGTCGTAGGCAAGCATCGTCTGCGGATGCACAGCGTCGTCCAAATCGATGCTTTCATAATAGAAGTCGGTGTTGTTCGCGCCCATCGGGTCCGCGCAATACAGGACGACAAACCGCGCCTCCGGCTTCGGCTGCACTGCAGCCAGCAGCGCGGCCAGCGGCACACCTTTCCACTTGGCGATCGCGCTCCAGCCCTCGACACAATCGTGTCGCGTGATCTGCGTACGCGATGGCATCGCGCGTAGCTCCGCCAACGTGAAATGGCGCGGTCGCGCGACCAGTCCGCCGATGGCGAGCTGGTAGTCGGCAAAACCTGACTGCACCCAACCGTTGTACTCGGCCGTTCCGGGGTCATCCGACCCATTGCTACGAAATGTCGGCGACCGATCGGACTCCGCAAATTCCTGCGCCATCGACGCGCGCCCGGCTACGGCTTTGGCGACGCTTTCGGTCATGCCATTGACCGAATCGAGCACCTTGGGAAACCATTCGCTGCGCGACAAGTTGTCACACCCGGCCAGCAACACGCCGGACGCGACGGCGGCCGTCCGCGCGAAGAACGCGCGTCGCCGTGGCCGACGCTCAAGCTTGATCATGAGTAGCCCCGCTCGTGATGCGATACCGGCCGGTGATCATCGACCGCAAGTTGTTCCAGAGCCCGGTGATGATGACCTGGAACACGTGGATCAACACAAATGCCACCAGCAACCACGCCACGACAAAGTGAATCGTGCGCGCTGACTGGCGGCCCCCGACCAAGTCGACCCAGCCCGTAATCGCCGCGTTGAACCACGGCGACATGCCGAAGCCCATCAGGATCGCCAACGGCAGCAGCACGAAGATGACGCTCAGATAGGCGAGCTTTTGCAGCACGTTGTACTCGCGTGCCGCCTCACCGGATGCATGACGAAAGCGCAGGTGCTCGCGCACTGACGCGCCGATGCCGCGCAACTCCGGACCCGTGGGAGCCAGGTCGCGCGTCAGATGGCGGCTGAAAATCGTATACAACACGAACAGCACACCGTTGACGACAAAGATCCACGCAAAGAAAAAGTGCCAGGATCGGGCCATCGACAGCCATTGCGGCCCGGGAATCATGATCCATTGCGGAAACGCGGTAGGCACCGGCTGGCCATCGGGACCGTTCGATACACCGAGCACGCCGGTCGTATCGAATTCCGCGCCGAACACGCGCGTGACACCTTGCAAATCACCCCGGGGGCCCTCGCGCGCGCCAATTTCCAGCAGCGGCGGCTTGCCGTTGTACGACGATTTGCCCCAATTGAGCGCCGGATGTGCATTGAAAATCTGCAACCCACTCATGAACAGGATCGAAAAGGCAATCACATTGATCCAGTGCATTACGCGCACCGGCAACTTGTGCCGGTAGTACAGGTAGCTGCCGGTCGCAGGCGGTGCGGTAGCGAAAGACACGGTGTCAGAAGTCATTCAAGATCCTCATTGCGGGTGCGAAGCACCTTGCGGGCACTGGCAACAGCGGAACTGCCGGTTTTACCGTGGATCGGTTCATCGATGCAGTCGCCGGCCACGGCCTCAACCTTACACGCGCGGCACCGGCGACGCGACCCGTACAATGGCCCGATGACCGCTGCCGCACCCTATGCCGACCTGACTCCCGATCGGCTGCTCGATGCCGTTGAAAGTGTGGGCTATCGCACCGACGGGCGCCTGCTGGCGCTGAACAGCTACGAAAATCGAGTTTATCTTGTCTATGGCGAGGACGTGGCGCCGGTCGTTGCCAAATTCTATCGCCCGGCGCGCTGGACCGATGCGCAGATCATCGAGGAGCACACGTTTGTTGCCGAGCTCGAGGAGCGCGAGATCCCCGCAGTGGCACCGCTCGCGCTCAACGGTCAGACATTGCATCATTTCCGCGACTTCCGCTTTGCGCTGTATCCGCGTCGCGGCGGGCGCACACCGGAGCTTGATGCCCCCGGCGTATTGGAGTGGATCGGCCGTTTCATCGGCCGCATTCACGCGGTCGGCGCCCTCGCCCCTTTTGCCACCCGCCCCGCGCTGGATATCGCCACGTTTGGTGACGAATCGCGCGCGTTTGTGCTCGACCATCATTTCATTCCGCCGGACTTGCTCGAGGCTTATCAAAGCGTCTCGACGATGGCTCTTGAAGGCGTTCGGCACTGTTACGCCCGCGCCGGCGCGGTGAAGGTGCAGCGTCTGCATGGCGACTGTCACGCGAGCAACATCCTGTGGACACCCGACGGTCCGCACTTCGTGGACTTCGACGACGCGCGCACCGGCCCCGCCATTCAGGATCTGTGGATGCTGCTGTCCGGCGATCGCCTGGACATGCGGCAACAATTGGGCGAATTGCTGGCGGGCTACGAGGATTTTGCGGATTTCGACCGTCGCCAACTGCATCTGATCGAAGCGTTGCGCACATTGCGCCTGCTCCACTACGCGGCATGGATCGCGCGCCGCTGGACCGATCCCGCGTTTCCCGCAGCATTTCCGTGGTTCAACACCCAGCGGTACTGGCAGGATCGCATTCTCGAATTGCGCGAACAGATCGCGGCGATGGACGAGGCGTGGGGCTAGCGCAGCGCAAAGACGCGCGAAATGCAATCGTCGCCGATTCGCCAACCTGCATGTCGACGACGCTCAGTCGCCACGGCCGATTGCGGCCACTGCCGCGCGCCGCAGCCACAATCCGACCGCAGCGACCACCGTAAAAATCGCACCAGCGTAAAAAGTGACGGCGGGTCCATGCGCATCCCACAACCACCCCGCCAGCATGCTGGCCGCCAGCAGAGCGACGCCGGACACGATGTTGAAAAGTCCGAAGGCCGTGCCTCGCAGATTGTCCGGCGCAACGGTCGCCACCAGCGCGGACAAGAGTCCCTGCGTCAGGCCCATATGCAATCCCCATAGCGCGGTTCCCAGCAGGACGGTGCTCATGGCATCGGCCCGCGCCAGCACGACGTCAGCGGCCACCAACGCGGCCAACCCCCAGCCGAGCAACGCCGGCGCATGACCTCGGTCAAGCGCGACGCCTGCAGGATATGAAACAGCGGCGTACACCAGTGACATCACCACCATCACCAGAGGCGCCGTGCCCACGGTGGCGCCGACATTCAGTGCCCGCAACAACAGGAACGCCTCTGAGAAACGCGCGAGTGTCAGTACGCCCGCGATGGCCACGACAAACCAGAACGCTGGCGGCATCCGCCCCGCATCGGCAAGGCGAAGACGCGGCTTGGCGGCCCCCGCCTTGGCCGATGGTTCGGGTTCATCGACCCCGACGACAATCAGGATCACTGCCAGCATCGCCGGTATCACGGCAATCCAGAACACCATTCGAAAATCACCGACGAAGACGGCCATGGCGCCGAGTGCCAGTAATGGGCCGCCCACACCGCCGACCGTATCGAGCGCCTGACGCAATCCGAAGCTGCGCCCGCGTATCGCAGGTGGCGTGATATCGGCGATCAGCGCATCGCGCGGCGCGCCGCGAATGCCTTTGCCGACGCGATCCGCGAATCGCGCACCCACTATCCACGGCAGTGTTGCGGCCAACGGAAACACAAACTTGGATAGTGCGGCGATGCCGTACCCGGCCAACACCAGCGGTTTGCGCTTGCGCGTCCAATCGGACAACACGCCGGAAAAGAGCTTCATGAACAGCGCGATGGCCTCGGCCATGCCCTCGATCAAACCAATGACCGCGACACTCGTGCCGAGCACCGTGGCAAGGTACAACGGCAACAACGCATGCACCAGCTCGGACGACAAGTCCATGCATAGGCTGACCAAGCCCAGTACCCAGACGCCGCGCGGAATGGCGGCAAGTCCGCTACGAGTAACGACGCGGCGCGACATTACTTTAGGTCAACGCCGCGTCTATCAATCAGCCTGACGATCGTGACCGGCACACGGGCGGCATGCAGGACTTCGTGCGATACCGAGCCCAGCAAGGCGCTGCGCAGGGGCCCCCGACCACGCCCTCCCATGATGATCGCATCGCAACCAAAACGATCGGCGATATCAACCAGCATGTGCGCCGGATCGCCGGAGGCAACTTCGTGCTCATAATCGAGACCTGCCGCCTTCACCAATTCCTTGCCAGCCTCGATCGCATGCAAACCCGCCGCGGCGCTGGCGCGCAACAGCACCTCCGCATCAGGCATCACCACCGCCTCGTAAAGATGCGTTGGCTCCTGCACGTTGGCCAGCACGAACGTCGCGCGTAAACCTCCGTGCACCAGACTGATGGCATGGCGCACCGCTTCGAGCGCGGCATCGGACCCGTCAAGGGGCAGCAGGATCTTCATGATTCGGTTCTCCATAGTGTTTCGATGATTAGCGCCAAGTCGCAACCATGAATCATGCACCGGTTGGTCACGTCAGTCACAAGGTACCAGCAGATCAAGACGCCGCAGCGCATCGACACTGCGCGCCCCCAACAATCCCATCACGCGATCGATCTCGGATCGATAGATCGCAAGAACCTGCGCCACGCCGGCTTCACCGGCGACCGCCAAACCCCACAACTGCGGGCGTGCAATCAGTGTCGCGCGTGCGCCGAGTGCGATGGCCTTGATTACATCCGAACCGCGACGGATACCGCCATCGATCAGGATCGGCACGCGCCCATCTGCGGCAGCGACGATGGCGGGCAGCGCGTCCACCGCGCTAACGGCGCCATCCAATTGTCGACCGCCGTGATTGGAGACGATGATTCCATCCACGCCCAATGCCACCGCCCGTCGGGCATCGTCGGGATGCAGGATGCCCTTCAACAGCAGCGGGCCCTGCCATTGCGCACGCAAGTCAGCGACGTCGTCCCAGCACATTGCGGGATCGAGAATGGAGCCCATGCGCCCGGCGAGTGTCGCCAGCGATTCGGCCGCTCCCGGTCGCACGTAA
Organism: Betaproteobacteria bacterium; assembly: GCA_040007975.1. GTDB lineage: Bacteria > Pseudomonadota > Gammaproteobacteria > Burkholderiales > Casimicrobiaceae > VBCG01. The sequence continues at coordinate 12,651 of JBDTTY010000012.1, forward strand.
TTGCCGAACGTCAGCGTGCGCAATTCGTCGCGCATCGACCACGCCCAGCGCCATTTCGGCATCATGCCCAGCCACTGCCGGCCCGAAAATCGCGGCGGGATCGCAAAGCCGTTGGCGACATCGCGCTCGCGCTTGCCCAGCAGCTGATTGTCGACCGTCAGCACCAGCGCCTGATAGCCGGCATCCCGCGCCCGTTGCGTCAGCTCCCGCGTGAACCCGCGATCCCGATAAATGAAGACTTGCATCCAGCGCTGGCCTTGATGCTGCGCCGCGACGTCCTCCATCGAACACACGGAACCATGACTCAAGCAATAGACGGTGGATGCTGCCGCCGCTGCGCGCGCCGACGCGATTTCACCGCGTGGCCAGAAGAGTCCGGCGAGACCCGTGGGTCCGATCAGCACCGGTGACGACAACGTCTGTCCGAACAAGTCGATCGACTGATCGCGCGTGGCCGCGCCTTCCAGCGGACGCGCACGAAAATTCCAGTGTCGAAAAGCGTCCTCGTTACGCCGCAGCGTAACTTCGTCTTCGGCGCCACCATCAGCAAAATCAAAAATGGATTGCGGCAAGCGTGCGCGCGCAGCATCGCGTAGCAGGCGGATGCTTGGGTAGCGCTGTGCAATCGAATCGGCGGCCATCGTACGTTCCCGAGTTGGGCAATGGAATGAAACGATTCCGGGATTGGGCGTGGACGCAGGAAGCGTGGATCGATACCATGAACATCCCACCCGAGGAGGATAAGTCAATGATCGACGAAGCACCAAGCATACAGCGCCAGGATGTGGTCCGGCCCGCATCGGCGCTCGTCGACGCATTGCGCGCGACCCCCACCGGCTTCATCATCGATGCCATGGGTGGCAGTGGCGCGCTCGACTATAGAATCAAGCCCGCGATCACCGAGCACGGCGGGTTTTGTGGCGTGGCCGTGACCTGCGACGCCGGTCCGGCGGACAATCTGGCGCTGATCGCCGCGCTCGAAGCGGTGCTGCCGGGCGATGTGGTTGTCTGCGCCACTGGCCGCTACACCAACTGTGCGGTCACGGGCGACCTCGTTTTGGGCATGGCGCGCAACTGCGGCGCGGTTGGCTTTGTCACCGACGGTTGCGTCCGTGACCTGCCGGGCATCCGGATGGTCGGACTGCCCTGCTACTGTGTTGGCGTCACGCCCAATTCGCCTGCGCGCAGCGGACCCGGCACTGTGGGCTATCCCGTCACGATTGCCGGCCATCCAGTGGCCAGTGGTGACGTGATCGTCGCGGATCTTGATGGTGTGGTGGTGATCCCGCAGTCGCGACTCGACGAAGTCATTGCGCGGCTGCCTGCCATTCGCAGTGCCGAAGCCGCAATGGATCAGGCGGTACGTGACGGCTTGCGGTTGCCGGTGTTTCAGAAATAGGACGGCCAGCGCCGTTTTTCAAGCGGTCATCCTGCTGACGCCGCAGCACTCGTTGTCGCAATGACACCGTGCAGTGCAAGACAGGCGTACCCTGACATCATCGCGTCGGGCCCTTGACCCACGTCAATGTGCCGGCGCGGTCCTCGCGTACTCTCGCGGGGCGTATGGTCCCGCCATAGAGCAGTCGCCGACCTTGCGGGAAGCTGCCGTCCACCAGGAGACCCTCATGAGTGACTCGATCGTCGCCAGAATCGAAGCCAATCCCAAGTATCACGAACTGCGACATAAGCGGAATATCCTCGGGTGGACGCTGACCGCGATGATGCTGATCGTGTATTTCGGTTATATCGCACTGATTGCGTTTGATAAACCCTTTCTTGCCCAGCCGATCGGCAATGGCGTAACCACGCTGGGCATTCCAATCGGTCTCGGCGTGATCATATTCACGATCGTGATCACCGGCATCTACGTGCGTCGCGCCAATGGCGAATTTGATCGCCTGACGGCGGAGATACTCGCCGAGGCCACCAAATGAGCCATGCCTCCAGGACGTTGGTGGGTTTCGTCATCCTGTTGATGGCGGGCATTGCGCTTGCTGCAGGCGGGGACATCGGACAGGTCGACAAGCAGCCCACCAACTGGACGGCGATCGGCATGTTCGGCGTGTTCGTGGTGGGTACGCTTTTCATCACCAAATGGGCTGCGGCCAAAACCAAATCTGCCGCGGATTTTTATACGGCAGGCGGCGGCATCACCGGTTTTCAGAATGGCTTGGCGATTGCCGGTGACTACATGTCGGCAGCGTCTTTCCTCGGCATTTCCGCCGCGGTGATGGCCACGGGCTATGACGGCCTGATCTACTCGATCGGCTTTCTGGTCGGCTGGCCGATCATCACGTTCCTGATGGCAGAGCGTCTGCGTAATCTCGGCAAGTTCACGTTTGCCGATGTGGCTGGCTATCGCTTTCAGCAAACGCCCATCCGCGTGTTTGCAGCATCGGGAACATTGGTTGTCGTCGCGTTCTACCTGATCGCAACTCGGGTCCTTCGCACTTCACTGACAATCCGTTAGGCATCTCCCC
>JBDTTY010000013.1:0-14284 GCA_040007975.1 Betaproteobacteria bacterium
ATCAGGATGATCGCGCGTGAAGATCGACTGCACAAATGCGCGGTTGATCGGTCGCCGCTTGCTGGCCAGAAATTCCGGCAATTTTTTGCGCCGCTGGATGAGCGTGGGCGCACCTTCGCCCGTCCAGACGAACGCGTCCAATGCGAGTCGCGCAATCCGTTCCGGATGACGTTGCGTGAAGAGTGCCGCGCGTAACGCGCCCGATGAGATGCCATAGGTGGCAAACCGGTTGATGCCGCGGGCCTTGGTGATGTAGTCGGTGGCGGCCGTGAGATCGTCGGCCCCATTGCTGATGTCGCAATAGATGTCGCGCTTCTTGTCGGAGCGGCCGTAGCCTTCCATGTCGACGCACCAGCACACGAAGCCGCGCCGTGCAAACCAGTCCATCACGGACGAGTCGGGACGACCGGGCACCACCAGATCGAATGTCGGCTGCGATGCCATCGACGAGCCGTGCACAAACAGCACGGCTGGCTTGCCGTCCGGTGTGCCCACATATTTTTCCCACAGGAACAGGCGGACGTCGCCTTTGTGGGTCCAATGTTCGACGCCTTCAACGCGTGCGTCGACCGCTACCTGCATGTTCATTGCGCTCCTTGTGCGATGGTCGTGATCGGGGAAACGGGTTCAGTCGGCTTTGGCTCCGGTGTCGCGAACGACCTTGGCCCACAGCGCACGTTCGGCGCGAAAGAACGTGTTGAACTCGGTCGGCGTGGAGCCGACGATCTCGATGCCGGCGGTCGCCATGTAGTTCTTTACCGCGTTGGTGGCGAGCACGGCGACCACATCGCGTTGAATCTTGTCGATGATGGTTACCGGCGTGCCCTTCGGCGCCAACAGACCCATCCAGACATAGGCCTCATAACCTGGCACGCCTGACTCCATCACCGTGGGAACATCGGGCAATTGCGGCGAGCGCGTGGCACCCGTAACCGCCAAAGCGCGCAACTTGCCGGCCTTGATGTGGCCGACCATGCCCGCGGTCCCGGGAATCGCCACCGGCACTTGTCCGCCGAGAACATCGGTGGTGGCCTGACTGCTGCCTTTGTAGGGGACATGGCTCAGTTTCATGCCCGTCTGCGACGCCAGCAGCGCCATGAACAAGTGCTGCCCGCTGCCGTTGCCCGACGACGCATAGTCGACCTGACCTGGGTGCGCTTTCACGTAAGTCACGAATTCCTGCAGCGTGTTGACCGGCAGCGAAGGATTGACGACCAACACGCCGGGTTCCCGACCGAGCAACGAGATCGTTACAAAATCCTCGATCGGATCGAATGGCAGTTTGGTGTACAACGTGGCACTGATCGCATTCGTCTGCGATGCCAGCAGCAGCGTGTAGCCATCAGGCAGGGCCTTGGCCACCAGCTCGGTACCAATCGTGGCCCCCGCGCCCGGCTTGTTTTCAACCACGACCTGCTGTCCCCAGCGCTTGCTCAACTCCTGCGCAATCATCCGCATCGGGCCGTCCACGGCACCACCCGGCGAGAACGGCACGATCACCCGTACCGGACGCGTGGGAAAATCCTGCGCAGATGCGGCGTCGACGAGAAGTCCGGCACATAGGACTGCGCCAGCAACGGTGAGACAACGTCGAAAATATGAAATGCTCATCGTCCAATCTTAACCTGTCGGCAAGGAGAAAGCCTCGCGCGAAGCGTCGCCGCCGGTAGGCGAGGCTGCAGCCTCGCGTGAAGCGTCTATTGAGGCTGCAGCCTCGCCTACGGGCGGTGGCCATCATCCATCGCCCAAGTAGCGCCACGTCAATCGACAATCGTGCCGCGCGTGACCTTGATCTGCCCGCGCTTGACCTTCGAGTCGACGCGACGCCGTTGCGAGCCCTTGGTCGGCTTGGTGGGCCGGCGCACGCGCGGGACATGCGCTGCTGCCGTGACAAGTTCGTGCAGCCTTGTCAACGCGTCATCATGATTCTGTTCCTGGGTGCGATGTCGCTGTGCCTTGATGATGACGACGCCAGCGGCGGTGATGCGTTGATCACCGCTCGCCAGCAGGCGCGCCTTGACGGCTTCCGGCAGCGACGACGCGACCACATCGAAGCGCAGATGCACGGCGGAGGACACCTTGTTGACGTTCTGACCGCCGGCACCCTGCGCCCGGATGGCGGTCCATTCGATCTCGGCGTCGGGAATGACGATGCCGCTCTTGCTGGCATGGGCGGAAACCGGCGGCATCGGCGTGACGCGGCGTCAGCTGCGCGCAGAGTTCCGCAGCAGCACCATGCGTTGCCGTTCGGCATTGGCGAGATGTTCGCGCATCGCGCGTCGTGCCGCCGCAGGGTCCTGGTTGCGGATGGCCTCCAGCACCGCGCGATGTTCAGCGATGTTGTCGCGCTTGCGGCCACGCGTGACAAACAACTGCTCGATACGCGCATCAAGCGGTTGCCCGACTTCCGCCCATAGGCGTTCGATGATCAGCGCCAGCGCGCTGTTGCCGCTGGCGGTGGCAATGCACAAATGAAAGTCGCGATCCGCCGCCGACTGCATGCGGTTGGCGCGCATATCCGCGGCCAATCGCTCGAACGCCTTTGCCATCGCGTCGACCTGAGCCGGAGTCGCATGCCGCGCTGCCAGCGCAGCGGCCTCAACTTCGACGAGGCGGCGGGTGCGCAACACATCAAACGGTGAGATTTCGGTCTGCCGTCGCGGCCGCGGCGCACCACGCGCCGGGGCCTTGGCGACGTAGGCGCCCGAACCAACCCTGATCACAACGCGACCCTGCATCTCCAGCGAGCCCAGCGCTTCGCGCAACGAACTGCGCGAAACCTTGAGTGACTTCGCGAGTTCCCGCTCCGCAGGAAGGCGATCACCGGGCTTGAACGTGCCAGCGTCGATTAAACGCGCGACTTCGTCAGCGATGCGCTGGTAGAGGCGCGGGGCGGCGATAGGTTGGATGGACACGGCATCGAAGTCTGCCGCGTCGCGGGGACCGGGTCAAACGTCAACGCGGGCACGGCAGTTGATCTGCTTGGTGCGTTGAATTTAATCCCGACCGCCCTCCACAGGAAAACCCTCGGCACGCCAGCGCAGCATGCCGCCCGCGAGGTTGGCTGATTGCGTGAATCCGGCGCGCTGCAAGATCGCCAACGCCTGCGCGGAGCGCGCGCCCGACCGGCAAACGGTGACCAGTGGCCGGTCGGGTGCAAGTTGCTTGGCGCGTTGCGCCACTTCGCCAAGCGGAATCAGCTGCGCCCCGCTAATGTGCCCCGATGGGCCATCGAATTCGTCGGGCTCGCGCACGTCGATGATCTGTACGGCGCCGGCAATTTCTTCCAACGCATGCGGCTGGATTTCCCATAACCCCGCAAATGTGAAATTGAGGGGCGCCCACCGCGGAACGCTTGGCAGGGCGTCATCGTTCGCCGGTCGACCGCACCGAAGATTGGCCGGCACTGCAACATCGATCTGCTTCGGATGCGGCAATCCCAAGTTTTGCATATAGCCGGCAAAATCGTCTTCGCCGATCTCCCCACCCAGGCGCGGATTGAAGTCCCGCTCCTCTGCGACACTGGTGACCGTCAAACCGCGGTAGTCGTGGGCTGGATACAGCAGGCATTCGTGCGGCAGCGTAAAGATACGGCCATGCACCGAGCGGTACATCGCATGCGGATCGCCTTGCTGAAAATCAGTGCGGCCACTGCCACGAATCAACAGGCAGTCGCCGGTAAACGCCATCGTCTCGTCATCGAGGACAAATGTCATGCATCCGTTGGTGTGTCCGGGAGTGGCACGCGCGTCGAGATGACGCGGGCCAAACGCGATCCGGTCGCCATCGGCAAGATAGCGGTCCGCACCGACGGCGCCGCCCGCAGCGGACACCGCGATTGCGCTCCCGCACCGGCGTTGCAGCATCCACGCACCGGTGATGTGGTCGGCATGCACATGCGTATCGACGGTGGCCACGAGGTCGAGCCCGAGTTCATCCAGCAGCGCGGCATCGCGGCGCGACTGCTCAAAGACCGGGTCGATCAGCACCGCCTGCTTCGAGCCTCGATCGGCGAGAAGATAGGTGTAGGTTGATGACTGTGGATCAAACAACTGCCTGAAGATCAACACGATGGATGGCCCTTTGCACTTGAATCCGCGCTACGAGTCGCGCCATCATGCATGGTAGTAGACCCCGGTGGCGTGCAGCAAACATTGCGCATCGTGGTCGTCGCCGACACCACGCGCCCACGATGCGAGGTCGTGAACCCGATTGAAGGAATGCCCAGATGGCGAACAAAAGCCGACGCGATTTTCTGATCCGGACCGGACGCACCGGCCTGGCCGCTTCGGTCGGCACCCCGCTACTGGGCGCCTGTTGGGGCGAGGATGTCGTCGAGCGAACAGGCGACTACGACGTCATCATCATCGGCGGCGGCGCGGCGGGCGTCGTGGTGGCGACCAAACTGCAGCGCGCCAGCGGTGGCAAGAAGCGCATCCTGATCATCGAAGCCGGCGGCCCGACCTTCGCCGCAAGCGGCGGCAAGGCATACCCGCCATGGGTGCCACCCGGACGCACCGATCTCACGATGTTCGACGTGCCGGGATCCTATTCGCAAATGGCGTGGACGCCGTTCGGCACACCCTATCAGCTCACCGAAACCGCGTGGACGTATCAGGGCATCGGACTCGGCGGCAACAGCGCCTTCAATGGCATGTTGTTTCAGACCAACCCGCCGCGCGTGTTCGACCAGCGTTGGCCCACGGGTTGGCGGTGGAACGACATGCAACCGTATTTCGATCGCGTGCGCGCGCGGATGCCCGTCACCAACACACCGTCAACCGACGGCGCGCCCCAACTGAGTGGGCCGGCCACGATCGTGCATGCAATGTATGCAAGCGTGGGCTGGGCCGAAGCCGATACCAGTCGACCGTTTGCCGCCACGGGGGCCTATAGTCGTCCGTATGTCGTGGCGAAAGACGGCCGCCGCGCCGGGCCGCTCACCGGTTATTTTGCAACGGTCGCTCCCGGTGGTGTGCCCGAAGCGGGTCTTGAGATCCTGCAATACGCCAAAGCCGAGCGCATCGATTTTGATGCGTCCGGCACGGCAACCACGGTGCATTACACCCAACGGGACGGCATCGAGCAGAACACGCCAGGCACGACCGGCACCGCACGAATGCGCAGTGGCGGACTGCTCGTGATGGCCGCCGGCGCGCTGGTCACGCCACGTCTGCTGCTGCTGTCCGGCGTCGGTCCGCGCGGGCGCGAAGCAGACATGTTTCCCGGCCAAGCACGGCCACCGTTTGCCATCGATAATCCACGCGTCGGCGTCGGTCTTTTCGACCACCTGATCGCGATGGTCACCTACAGCTACGATGGCACCGTGCCGTTCACGTCATACAACTACGGCGACTACGCGGGCAACGCCACCGACCTGCAGCGCTATCTCGCCGACGGCGGCGGCCCCTACGCGCAGTACCAACCTGTTTCAATTTTGCAATACGGATACGGCGCCGACATTCACAACGTCGAAATCTTTGTGAATCCCAATGGTGCCGGGGCGCCGGGTGGACCGTATTGGGGTCCGCGCACCTTTTCGGCGTTCGTGATGCTGCTCGATCCGAAGGCGCGCGGACTCGTGACACTCGACGCCCAGGACAACGTGAATTTCCCACCGATCTATCTGCCGGCCAACGCGGATGGAGCGGCGGACATCACGCTGCTGACGCAGGCATTGTTCGACCTGATGCAACTGCTCGCGAAAAATCCGGCGCTGAAAATCGTGTTCGGCCCCGGCAGTTCGAGCCATCCGCTATTGAAGCCCGATGTGCTGGCGGACATTCGCGCGTATGTCACGGGCCCGTCGCCGGTCAACGATGTCCACTTCACGCGTCTCGTCACCAATCATTGGGGCGGTACGGCGGCATTGAGCGACGGCCCGGGTGGAGTTGATCCTGTCACGCTGATCCTGCGCGGGACGACCAACGTCGCCATCGTTGATGCGTCGCTGTTGCCCACGCATGTGGCGGCGCATCCGATCGGCACGATCATGGCGGTAGCGGATCGTGCCGGCGACATGTTGGCTGCGCGCTGGATCTGAATCGGACATAGCATTCGGTGCTGACCGCGGCCGCTGACACGCCGCTCACACGAGTGGCGCAGTCACCCCCGGTGGGGAGTTTGAACCGCCACCGCATGCCACGGCAAGCCACGCCGCAAGACCCATGGTCAGGAGCGTTTCATTGCTCGGCATCGAAGGCGCCCCTGTCCGGCAGCAACGCCTAGTAGTTGGCGAACCGCGGCGGCCCGATGCCGATCGTGCCCATCATCGCATCGAGGTGATACTTGATGCGCGTCCCCCAAAGTTCGCGATGCGCAGGTTGGTCCCACAGATTGTCGAACTCGCCGGGATCATGCTCGAGGTCGTAGAGCTCACCGATGGCATGGCCGTGATACACGACGGACTTGAACCGGCCGTCGAACACCATCGTGCCATGCGTGTGGTCCGGGTGCCCGCCCATCGCGTCAAAATATTCGCAGACGACGTGCGACCGGTGCCGGTGCGGGTCGGTTTGCCCGGTCAGCAGTGGCAAGAGCGAGCGGCCCTGCATCGAGTCCGGAATGGGGAGACCTGCCGCCGCGAGCAGCGTTGGTGCCACGTCGATCGTCTCAACCAGTGCGTTGCTGATGACGCCATGCATGACATGTTCCGGCCACGAAACAATCAGCGGTACGTGCACAAGACCTTCGAAAAAACGGCAACCCTTGAGAATCAGACCGTGATCACCCAGCATTTCACCATGGTCGCTCATGTAGACGATGATCGTATCGACGAGCTGGCCCGTGTCCCGCAACGTGTCGACGATTCGCCCCAGTTGATCGTCGATCAGCATGATCATCGCGTAATAGTTGGCCTTGACCTCCAGCGCGTCATAGTCGTCGGGTGGCCGCGACGCAATCGCATCGTGATCTCCCGCCGCAACCGGCGCCACGTGCTTGCGAATGCGCGGATCGATGGCGACCTTGGTCTGCTGGTCGATCGCTGCAAATGCCGGTTGCCGCACGAGATCGGACTCACGAAACAAGGGCAGCGGCAGATCGGCGGCGCGCACTTTGGCGAGATACTCGGGCGGTGCATCAAACGGTGCGTGCGGATCAAATGGATTGACGCTCAACATCCATGGTCCGTCGCGGTGTTCGGTAATGAAGCGGATGGCCATCTCGCTGCACCACGTGGTCTGATGAAGTTCAGCCGGCACCCCGGGGCCGCAAAAATAGTTGATCGGCGCATACAAAGCCACCGGATCGACTTTCTTTTCCTGCCGCAACCACGTGTCGTAATCGTGGCCGCGCGTGGCATCCGGCGTCGGATGGTGACTCCAGTAAAACGCGCGGTAGCCATCATCTGGCCGCACCTCGAAGTATTTGGACGCCGACAGATGCAGCTTGCCAACGAGCCCGCAGTCGTAACCGGCATCAGCCAGCATTCGCGTGATCAATTTCTCGTGGGGCGGAAAATACGCGTTGCCGTTGCGATGCACCTGATGCGCGGCCGGGTAACGACCCGTGAGAAACGTTGCGCGCGCCGGGGTGCAGACCGGGCTCTGCGTATAGGCGCGACGAAACGCAACGCCTTGTGCGCATAGCGCATCGAGTTGCGGCGTTTCGATGTGGTCCTGACCCAGCGCGCGGATCGTGTCGTAGCGTTGTTGATCGGCGCAATACCACAGGATATTGGGCCGTCGTTGGCTTGCGGTCGTCATTCGATCTTGGCGCCGGAGACCTTCACGGCCTGCGCCCACTGCTCGCGCTCACGGGCGATGAACCGATTGAATTCGGGTGCCGGCAAAAACGTGATGTCTGCGCCTTGCGCCGCCAATTTCTCCTTGACGTCAGAGGCGGCCAGAATCTGCCCGATTTCCTGCGACAACTTCGCGATGATGTCCTTCGGCGTTGCGGCCGGTGCCACGATGCCAAACCACGCGACGACATCGAATCCGGCGATGCCCAAATCGCCCACGGTAGGTACGTTGGGCAACGACGGCACGCGATCCTTCGTGCTTGCGATGATGTATTTAAGTTTGCCGGCAGCCACGAATTGCGACACTTCGATGGGACTGGCAAACATCACGCCGATGTGGCCGGCCACGAGATCGGTCACCGCGGGTCCGCCGCCCTTGTACGGGACATGCGTGAAGTCCGTGCCCGTGCGCATCTTGAAGAGTTCGGTCGCAAGATGCGGCACACTGCCATTGCCGGGGGAACCGTACATGATGGCGCCGGGTTTCGTCTTGGCCAATGCCAGCAATTCCTGTGGCGTCGTCGCCATGACGGAAGGATGCGCAGTGAGGATCAGTGGTGACGATGCCAGCAACGCCACGCCGGTGAAATCGCGCACGGCGTCGTAGGACAGACTTTGATACATCAGCGGCGCAATCACGAAGGGCGCCGGCGCGAGCATCAGCGTGTAGCCGTCGGCCGGTGCCTTGGCCACGTCCGCCGCGCCTATGGTCGTGGCCGCGCCCGGCTTATTCTCGACCACGACAGGTTGTCCCAATCGTTCCGACAACTTCTGGCCGACGAGTCGCGCCAGCACATCCGAAGCGCCGCCCGGTGCAAATGGCACCACCAGGCGTATCGGCTTGGAGGGCCACGCCTGCGCCTGCGAATGTCCGGCAACCAGCACGAGCACCAGCGCCACGAAGCAACGACATGCGCGCATTTTCATCATCGAATCTCCTGGATGCCTACCCACGCCCGGCGCGCACGCGGGTGCGTGTGCGGTCAGGGCATCGGCGGCCCGCGCACCGCAGATCAGCGTTGGGGCGGCGACGCAAAGTGGTTTGATTTCTATACCAGTCGGCGAGGCTACGCCGGCCCAATGGTGACGTCAACCCGCAACGAGGCCATCGATGGCGTATCTTTTGCATGGCTGGAGACTACAGAGACGGTCCGCTGCCGGCAAAGCGGCCGCCACGCGTGGCTGCACTAGCCATCAATTTGATCGCACCTCGTGTTTTTCATAGGGCGACGAGAGTCATTGGGGGAGTGGACGACATGGTTGGACGTTTCGTTGCGACGCTGGCGCTCGTCGCTGGCATGGCCGGCACCGCACTCGGACAGGGGAACGATCTCGTCTTTGCGGTGACGGAGGGCGTCACTTATCAGGCAACGCCGAAGGAAATCCGGGACAAGTTCACGCCAATTGCGGACATGATCGCCAAAGCCACCGGGCGCCGGGTCAAGACGGTGCTGGTGCCCGCTTACAACGATGTCCGTGCGGGTCTGGCCACGCAGGAATACGACTTTGCCTTCATCCATCCGGCCCACGTCTCGATGGCCGAGATCAAGGCGGGACGCTACAAATCCGTGGCCTGGACCACCGGCTTTACCGAGTACACGGTGTCGATGCTGATGCTTGCGACGTCGCCGTTGAAAACCTTGGAAGACGTGAAGGGCCAAACGCTCGTGACGCCCGATCCCGATTCCATCACCGCCGTGATGGTTCGCGCGATGTTGCGCGTCGACAAGATCAAGTGGATGTCCGAACGCGACACCCAGCCAGGCGTCATCCGTGTCATCACCACGCGCTATCAGGACGCCGTTCCGTTTTATCTCGAGAATGGTTTCGCCGTGGTCGCGGCCACCGCCGCCAACTCGGTGGTCAAAAGCTGGACCGAAAAGGGCGGCAAGGTACTGGTGCGATCAAAACCAGTGCCGATCAAGCAGTTCATCGTGTCGAGCAAGATGGCGCCGGAAGAGCAGCAGCGGATTCGCGACGCGTTGATCGGCATGCGCGACGCCAAAGGTGGTCGCGAAGCCCTCGAAGCGGTCGGCTACCGTGGGTTTGTCGCCCCCAATCCGCAGGTTGAAGCGGCCGCAATCGAGTGGCTGGGACTCTGACGAACGCACCGGCGCACACAAGACGTCCGGCTATCTGCTGTCTTGCCCTTGTTGCGCGTTATGCGCGACACTTCGGTCCTCGAACGCGCGCGGCAAAGCGACGCATGCGCGTCCTTCACAAACAATAGGGACAACGACTCGATGAGCAATCTGAAGGTATTCGCGCGGGCGTGTGCCGCGGTTTTTGTCGCATTGACGTTGCCCATCGCGGGCCAAGTGGGCGCGGCCACCGTCGTGCCCGCGCAAAAGCTGGATGCGACGTTGTCCGCGGTCGCGCAACAGGGCGCCAGCGGTGTCGGCATTGCGCCGAAGCTGGTGCGCATGGAACCCGGCATGGCCGAGGCGCGCGTCCGGACGATTCTCCGTTTCGAAGGCACACTCGATGACGTACGCGCGCAAGGTGCGGTCGTGCGTTCCGTGATGGGCAACATCGCCACGGTCGAAATTCCAGCAAGCAAAGTGGCGGCAGTCGCGGCGCTGCCCAGCGTGATTTCCATTGAAGCGGCACAGCCGCTGGTGCCGCGTCTGGATGTGAGCGTACCGGCCACGCGCGCCGATACGCTGCGCACCGGCACGCCGGGCGCATACACCGGTGGCACCGGTAAAGGGGTGATCGTCGGCGTCGTCGACGACGGCGTCGACTTTCGACATCTGGATTTTCGCAAGCCTGATGGCACCACACGCATTCTGGGCTTGTGGGATCAGCGTATTGCTGGCGCGGCAGGCACGCCGCCGCCGGGATTCAACTACGGTGGCGAATGCACGACCGCCATGATCAACGCAGCCCTTGGTGGCAATGCGGCTGCCTGTACGCAGCCGTCCAGCGGCGGGCATGGCACGCACGTGGCCGGCATTGCCGCCGGCACCGGCCGGGCCACTGGTAACGGGAAGGTCTCCTACCGGATGATCGGCATGGCGCCCGACGCCGATCTTCTCGTTGCCAACGCCCTCGCCGACGGCGTGGGCGGCAGCGACTCGGTACTCGATGGCATTTCCTACATGAAGACCAAGGCTGCCGCGCTGGGCAAGCCACTGGTAGTCAATTTGAGTCTGGGTTCGTACTATGGCGCGCGCGATGGCACGTCCAACTTCGAACAGGGCATGAACAATCTTTCCGGCCCGGGTGTGATTCTGGTCGGTGCCGCAGGCAACGAGTCGGCGGACTCGATTCGCGCCACCGGCACGATCACGCAAGGGGCGAGTGTCACGGTGGGCTTCAATCTCCCGGGAACGGTCAAGTTCGGGCGTCTTGAGCTGTGGTACCCCGGCACGAATGTGTACGCCGTCCGTGTGCAAGGCCCCGGATGTGCCGCCACGGCCGACGTCAGTCCTGGGCCCACAGGTCCGGACATCGAAACAGCGTGCGGTGCCGTGTCGATCACGTCGACGCTGACACAGGCAAACAACGATGATCGCCAGATCGGCGTCATCGTCGGCTCATCGAGCGCATCGCCGCTGAAGCCCGGCGACTGGACCATCACGCTGACCGGCATAGTGGTCGCTGGCGGCAGCGCCCCCTTCTCGATCATCGGCGCGGAAAATGGCGGCGAGCTCACGTTCACCACCCACTCGCTGCCCAACATCACGGATATCCTGACCAATGTTTCCAGTGCCAAGCGCGTGATCGCCGTCGGTGCGTACAGCACCCGCTATTCGTGGGCCAGCCTTGCCGGACCGATCGACAACCAGAACATGTTCGGGCCGCTGACCGACATTGCTAATTTCAGCAGTCGCGGGCCGCGCCGGCAGTGCAGCAACGCCGCGAAATGTCCTGACGTGATGAAGCCGGAAATCACGGCGCCCGGCGCGATGATCATGTCGGCCTATGCGTTTGATACGGCCAAGCCTTCCGCACAAACCCGCATCGAAGCCGATGGCGTGCACGTCGCGTTCAACGGCACCAGCATGGCCACGCCACACGTATCCGGCGCGGTGGCACTGCTGCTGCAGGTCAATCCCGCGCTGACGCCGGAGGCGGCCAAGCAGGCGCTGTTCAGCGCGCGCCAGACCAATGCGTTCTCGACCAATCTGCCGACGTTCAACGCGGCAACACCGGATATGCCGGCCAATCCCAACTACGCATGGGGTTACGGCATTCTCGACGCGGCCGCCGCAGTGCGTTCGCTACAGCCGGTAACGGGTACTCCTGTCACCGTGGTCGAGTTCTACAACCAGGCGCTAGATCATTACTTCATCACGTACGTCGCCGACGAAATTGCCAAACTCGACAACGGCACGTTCAAGGGCTGGGCGCGCACCGGGCAAACGTTCAAGGCCTACGCCGGTACGCAAAGTGGTACCTCGGCGGTATGCCGGATCTACATTCCGCCAGGCAAGGGTGATGGCCACTTCTTCGGCCGCGACACGAACGAGTGCGACGGCACGATGAGCAAGAATCCGACGTTCATTCTCGAATCGTCGACGTTCTTCTATCTGTATCCGCCCACGCTCGGCAACTGCGGCGCCGGTCAGATACCGATGTATCGCGTGTTTTCCAATCGTGCCGATGCCAATCATCGCTACACGACGGATCGCGCAACACGTGACGTGATGGTCAGCAAGAACTGGATTGCCGAAGGAGATGGCCCGGACATCGTCGTGATGTGCGCGCCCCAGTAAGCGGCGATTCGTCGGACCTGCCGCGCCACCGTGATCACTCGGTTGCGCGGTATGTCAATGCATCGATGGCGAAAGGGAGGCCCCATGGGGAACCATAAACGTTGGCATATTGCTCTCGTTGTCGCGGTCGCAGGTATTTGGGTCACCACGACGCTGGCCGCCGACTCGATGGTGACGACCGATGACTTGCTGAAGAGTCCGAAGTTCAAATCTGTTTATGCCGCCGCGCTCGGCCCCAAAGGCAAGGAGAGGTGGCTCAGCACGATGACCAACAGCGCACTGGTGCGCGAGGTTGTCATCGCCGGCGACAGGTTTCAGGTGGCCACGCCGTGCAAGCCGCACGATTGTGGCGACAACAACCTGCTGTTGTTGTTTTCGCCGGCCAAAGGTGTCGTATTTGGCAAGCTGTATGAAAAAGGCAAGACCACGTTGCTGGGAGCGCCGGATCCCGGCATGATCAGCGAGCTCGAGAAAATGTGGAAAAAAGAGTTCCGCCAGCAATAGCGCACGAACGCGCCTACGCCTCTGGCCGGGACCGAACGGACTGTGTTCCGGCCCCAGTATCGCAATTCCTGATGCTGGTCATTTGATTGTTCGATTTGCTTTGCCCCTGTCGTCTCCCTATATTGGATTTGTGCATTGCAGCAATCCGGGTCAACCGTGTTTGTGTGCCGCCCGTTGCCGCAATGAATTTGATCCATAGTTCAACGATCAGGAGCCAGACATGTCGACAGAAAACGGGACGATCAGTAGATCTGAATACAATCCGGGCACGATTTCACGCGGGGGCTTCGCCTTCGGCGTCGTGCTGCGCATCGCTTTCGCTGGTGTGTGGGTCACGGCAATAGGCTTCATCGGGCTTTTCAACGGCGACTTCGCACCGATCACGGCGGTCGTGCTTGCCCTATGTGGCGCCGGCGTGACCTTTGCAAGTATTCGTTATTTGCAGCGATCGGAATCGATGGCCATCGAAGCCGGCGCGCCGCCACCGCGCACACTTCCCGTCGTGCTCAATTCGACGCATCAGCCGGCGTAACTGCACGGCCGTGCCGGCGCCTAGCGACGGATCGCCATCCGCATCGAGCGCACGGCGGAATTGACATCAACAGCGTGCCGACGGCAAGCGTTGACCCCGGGGTCAAGGGTTTGACGACGATAACCGCAACGATCGAGCTTCCGTTTCAGGCGCGTGTCGACGATCGCAACGCGTCCCACCCACACGGATCACCTCACCGTCGTCCGCAACCCGGTCTGTCCGTAGTAAGCCGCGATGTCGACAATATCCTGGTCGGACAGCGTCGCGGCAATGGCGAGCATCGACGGGTGACTGCGATTGCCGCTGCGATACTCCTTCAGTGCCGCTGCGAGATACGCCGCATGCTGGCCCGCAATGCGGGGTACGCGGTAGACCTCGGGATACGCGGTACGCCAGCCCTCGATGCCGTGGCATCCCTGACACATTTGCACCTTCTGGCTGCCGCGAGTTGCGTCCCCCACGAGCGCGGCGGCAGCGGGCGGCGCCGGCAGAGCCACCGCCGCAGGTGCCGCCCCTGCCGGAGTAGCCGCCACGACTGCCGTTGCGCTGCTATCCGCTGCGCCGGCACCACCGTTGCGCGCATCCTTCGGTTTGTTGCCTTTGGCGTAGTCGTCCTTGGCCGCTGCAAAAGCGGGGCGTGGTTGATGCGTCATGAATTCGGCCACGTCGATGGCGTCCTGTTCACTCAACGTTCCGCCTTGTCCCAGCGGCATGTTGGCCTTGATGAATCCAGCGGCAGTGTAGGTTCGCGCCATCCCGGCGCCAATGTTGAACGATGCGGGT
>JBDTTY010000014.1:0-14243 GCA_040007975.1 Betaproteobacteria bacterium
CTGTTTCCGCGCGAAGCGGCGCTGGCGCAGATCGAGCCGCACGATTTTTCAGTGGCGCGCGATGCCTACGGGGCGCCGCAGGTGGTGCTGGGTCCGCGTGCGGAAATTCTCGTCGGCCGCCATCGCGTCGGGCCAATCAGTATTTCGTTGACTCACGACCGTACCAGCGCATCGGCCGTGGCGATGGCGCAATCCGCGACGTTGCCGATCCCGTTTGCCGGCAAGGTCCTGTATCACTTGCTGCCGCTGCGCCGCCGCGTCATCCTCGACAACTTGCGCCGGGTTTATGGGGACACGCTGGACGCCGCCGGCATCCTGGCATTGGCACAGGCCCATTACGGCCACCTGTGGCGGCTGTTCGGCGAGTTTCTGCGCTTTCGCTGGTTGTCGCGCGCGCAGCAGCTCGCGATGGTACGCATCGAAAATCTGGAGGCCTTTGTCGCCGCGTACGAACAAGGCAAGGGCGTGTTGTTACTCACCGGCCATTTCGGCAACTGGGAGGTGGCGACAGTGGCGGGGATCGGCGGCTTCCCGCAGATGCATGGTCGCTTTCACTTCGTGCGCCGTGCATTGAAACCCGAGTGGTTTGATCATCTGGTCACTCGGCGCTTTCAAAAGGCGGGCTTCGGGGTACTGCCCAAACGCGGCTCACTCGATTTGATGCTGGATCGACTGGCGCAGGGCGATGCGATCGTGTTCGCCTTCGATCAGCATGCCAATCCTCCCGATGGCATCGCCGTGGATTTTTTCGGGACGCCGGCGTGGACGTTCAAGAGTCTTGCCATCATCGCGCTGGCGACGGGCGCGCCGGTGATGCCGGCCACCAGCTGGCGCGAGCGCGACGGTTCGAGTCGCCGATTCCCACCGTGGATCACGCCGACACCAACGAGGCAATACGCCTCACCACTCGCGCATTCAATGCCGCCATCGAACGTTTCGTGCTGCGCCGGCCCGAACAATGGTATTGGGTGCACCGACGCTGGAAAAATGTCACGGTGCCGGCGCGCCGACGCAAGCTGCGGGAGGCCAGTGCATGAGCGGTCTGCCAACTTCCGCTGCGGTTGTTGACGCGCTGTTTTCATGGCGAGCCACGTTTGTCTATGGGTATTTCGCATGGGCGCTGTTCGTGCACTTTCGAGGGCGGGAACGCCACAAGTTTCATCGACAGCTCACTGATCATTCGACGGTGATCGCCCCGTACAACGCCATCATGTACGCGTTCTCGGCTGTCCCCAATCGTCCGTTCGTCGACGTGGCGCAATTTCCCGAACTCGCTCCGTTGCGCGACAACTGGACCATGATTCGCGAGGAGGCGTTAAAGCTGTTTGACGAAGGCCACATTCGCGCGGCGTCCGGCTACAACGACCTCGGCTTCAATTCATTTTTCCGACGCGGCTGGACGCGCTTTTACCTCAAGTGGTATGACGCCCCCCAGGACTCGGCGCGTGCACTGTGTCCGCGCACCGTCGCACTCGTCGAGTCCATTCCGACGATCAACGGTGCCATGTTTGCGATGTTGCCCGTCGGCAGCGAGTTGGGACGCCACCGTGATCCTTTTGCCGGGTCACTGCGTTATCACCTTGGCCTCATCACGCCCAATGACGAGCGATGCCGCATCTTTGTCGATGGCCAGCCATACGCCTGGCGTGACGGCGAGGCGGTGATGTTCGACGAGACTTTCATTCATTGGGCGGAGAACAAGGCCGGTACCGACCGCTTGATCCTCTTCTGCGATATCGAGCGCCCGTTGACCAACCGGGTTGTGGCCGGGCTCAATCACTGGATCAAGCGCACGTTGGTGCGGGCCAGTCAGACCGAAAACAAGGCCGGTGACAAAGTGGGTCTGCTCAATCGCGTATTCGGCTGGGCCTACTATGTCCGCTACCCGGCCAAGGCACTGAAGCGCTGGAACAAATACGTCTATTACTCCACCAAGTGGCTGATCCTGTTGCTGATTTTATATGGCGTTTTTTTCTGGTGGCCGTGGTGAGCGCTGGTCACTGCTCGGCACTCAACTCGTTGTTGACCCACTTGTCTCGCAACCGCATGGATCTCGATTATGCTTGAACTGCTCACGAGTCCCGCCGCGTGGATTGCCTTTGGCACGCTCACCGCACTTGAATTGGTGCTGGGGATCGACAACGTGATTTTCATTTCGATTCTGGTGGACAAGTTGCCGCCGGAACGACGCGAATTCACCCGTCGCCTGGGGCTGTTTCTCGCCATGTTCATGCGCATCGGCCTGCTGCTGGTGTTGTCATGGTTGGTGGGACTCACGGCGCCGTTGTTCACCGTGCTCAATCAGTCGCTTTCCGGGCGCGACCTGATCCTGATCTGCGGCGGCCTTTTTCTATTGTGGAAAAGCACGATGGAAATCCATCAGCTGATGGAGGGGACGGAAGGCGAGGCCTCCAGTGCGGTCAAGGCGACCTTTGGTGCCGTCGTGATTCAAATCATCATCATCGATATGGTGTTTTCGCTCGACTCGATCATCACGGCGGTCGGCATGGTCAACGAAATTCGCATCATGGTGGCCGCAGTGGTGGTGTCCGTGGCGCTGATGATGCTGTTCGCAGGTCCGATTGGCCGGTTTGTCTCCGCACACCCGACGGTCAAGATGCTTGCGCTGACGTTTCTTTTTGTCATCGGTGTGGCCCTCGTCGCCGAAGGCTTCGACAAGGCCGTACCCAAGGGCTACATTTATTTCGCGATGGCGTTTTCTGTCTGCGTCGAAATGTTGAACTTGCGCGCGCGCAAGAAGGCCGACAAGCCGGTCCATCTGCGCAAGGCGTATGTGGTCTCGCCGCCCCCGAACGACAATGCGGCAATGCCGACGGACAAGGACATCAATCGACCTTGATGCCGCGTTCAGCCACGACGCGCGACCAGCGTTCGATTTCATTGCGGATCAGTTTGGCGTAGACCTCGGATGTACTGCCCACCACGTCAAACCCCATGTCCTGCAGCTTGTCGCGCACTGCCGGTTGCGCCAGCGCCTTCACCAGCGACATGTTCAACTTTTGCACCACTGCGGGATCCATCCCAGCGGGTCCCAGAACACCATAGAATGGTGCCGCATCAAAGCCTGTAAAGCCTTGCTCCGTCAGCGTCGGCACATCCGGCAACATGGATGCACGTTTGGCACTGACGATGGCCAGCCCGCGCACGGTGCCGGCTTTGACCTGGGCGCCGGACGGGACGATCGCATCGACCACCAGCGGCACCTGGCCCCCCATCACGTCCTTCAACGCCGGTGCGATGCCGTTGTATGCGACATGCGTGCCGGCGAAATTCTGCCCGCCGCGAAACATCTCCCACCACAAGTGACCATAGCTGCCGATGCCGCCCGACGTATACAGCAGCGGTGCCGGTTGCGCCTTGGCAAACGCGATCAATTCCTGGATGTTTTTTACAGGCACAGCCGGATTGGTGACGATCAGGAGCGGTTGGGACACAACCCAAGAAATCGGCGTGAAGTCCTTGAGGGCGTCGTAGGGTAGCTTGCGACCCAGCGCGGTGTTGAACGCGATCGGTACGCCGGGGGCCAGCAGCGTGTAGCCATCGGGCTTGGCCTTCGCCACGATATCGCTGCCGACGATTTGTCCGCCGCCAGGTTTATTTTCGATCACGATCGGTTGCCCCAGCAGTTCGGACCACACGGGAGCGATCAGCCGAAAAGCGGTATCGATGCCGCCACCCGGGGCGACGGGTACGATCAGTTTGATCGGCCTGGATGGAAATGCGTCCTGCGCGACGACTGCCGGCGTGAACACGGTGAGCGCCGCCGCAGCGACAGCAAGCAGCAGCGAGCGGGACCATTGCAAGTGCAGCATGGGACTATCCTTGGTGGTGGGTGACAAGTACCACTAGACTAGTGGACGTTTCGCATCCAATCAACTGCTACACACTTCCTGCGTTCAATCATGATGACAGAAGCTCTGGGCGTCACGGTCATGCCCGAATGGTTTGCGTGCGAGGGCATCGATGCGGTGCTCGATCGCCTGCAGATGCTGGGGGCAACCGCATTGGCCACCAGCCCGTACGTAATGGAGCTGGGCGCGCCGGACCATGGCAGCCGCGAGCCACCGGCCGACGGCGACGCGGGCAAGGTACGGCCCCTAGATCGCGACTTGTGGGGTCACCGTGAGCTCTGGGTACGGACCGCACCATCGCTGGTGCACGATCTCGCGCGTTATGAGGGCCTGCGGTATCAGCCGCTGCCGCCAACCGCGCTGACCATGTCGCAACACGATCTCATTGATCGCGTGTGCGTGGCCGCCAACGCGCGCGGAATGAATGTCTATCTGCAGGTGATGGCGGCGAGCCCGCCGGGATACCGCGTGCAGTTTGCCGGCAGCCGCGATGAGGATCAGTGCTTTGGTCCGACGGGTCCGGCGCATCGCGATCGTGTCGATCGCAACGCGTCGTTGGCCAGTACGCACGTCGTGGCCTACACCGCTGCGCTGGTGGCCGAACTGGCAACGCGCTATCCCGGTGTGACCGGCATTCGTCTTGATTGGCCAGAATATCCGCCGTACGACTTGCGTAGCGCATTGTTCGATTTCAATCCGGCGATGCGCGCGCTATTGACGCAACGCGGCGCCGATCCCGAACGTGTGCGAACCGATGTCATGGCGTGGTCCGATGCCGTACGCGCGGCGGCGACCCGCGCCGCGCCACGCGGTCCGGGGGTCGTGCTGTCGGCATTGCAAGGGGCCGGATGGGATGCGCTGACCACCGACCATGGCCCGTTGGCAATGCTGTTTGCGGCCAAGAAGGCGGCGGCACGCGCACTGCTGGCGCAATGTCGGATGGCGCTCGATGCCGTGCCCGGTACGCGTCGCCGCCTCGAGCCGCAGTTTTTTCCGCCGCCGTTCCAGCAAATTTCGGGGGGACCGCTTGACGCGATGGCGGGGATTGCCGATGCCATCGGCGTGAAGCTATACACGATGCACTGGCCGATGCTGGCGCGGTACTGGGCGCGCGATCTGATCGGCACGGCCGATCCTGTTCATCTGGATGCGGTGACCGCCGCGGTGGCCAAGCTGTTTGATTTGACCGACGAACTCGATCACGATGGGCGTCGGTTGCACTATCCGGAACCGCACGAAGCGCATCCGGTCGGCACCAAGGCGCAACACGACAAGATCGTCACGGCGCGCGCGATGGCGCGCACCGTGCCTGTGCGAGCCTTTGTCCACAGCTACGGGACCATCGACGATGTCGTGGCACGCTTTGCGATCGCCGCCAATGCGGGCGGTCCGTTGTGGATCAATCGGTACGGCTACTTGAGCGATGCCAAGATTGCCGCGCTGGCGAGCGTGGCGCCAGCGTCGGCAACGGGACGTTGAACGTGCTGGTGCGACGCGCTAGCCGCGTCCGACGAAAGGCATCTTCGTTGCCATCACCGTCATGAACTGCACGTTGGCGTCGAGCGGCAGGCTCGCCATGTAAACGACTGCGCTGGCGACGTGGGCAACATCCATCAACGGTTCGATCGCGATTTCGCCATTGGCTTGCGGCACGCCCGTTGCCATCTTCGCGGCCATCTCGGTGCCGGCATTGCCGATGTCGATCTGACTGCAGGCGATGTCATATTTGCGACCATCGAGCGACGTCGACTTCGTCAAGCCGGAAACCGCATGTTTGGTGGCCGTATACGGCGCCGAATTGGGACGCGGTGCATGCGCCGAAATCGAGCCGTTGTTGATGATGCGGCCGCCTCGTGGCGTCTGTGATTTCATGAGCTTGATAGCCTGCTGCGTGCACAGAAACACACCGGTCAGATTGATGTCGACCACGTTGCGCCACTGATCGAATGTGAGCTCCTCGAGGCCCACCGGCGGCGCGCCGACGCCAGCATTGTTGAACAGCACGTCCAAGCGGCCGTAGGTGGAGTGCGTTTGCGCGAACAGGGCGGCCACGGATGCCGGGTCGGCGACGTTGGTCGGTATGGCGAGCGCGTTGGCAGCCAATGCGCCCGTGCCGGCAATCGCGGCCTCCAGTGCATCGCGGCGCCGTCCGGCAAAGACAACGTTGTAGCCGGCCGTCAGCAGGGCCCCGGCGGCGGCCTTGCCGATGCCGGAGCCGGCGCCGGTGACAATGGCAATCTTGTGCTGCGCACTCATGCGGTATCCGATCGTATGATGATGTAGAGGGAAGCCCACGCGCACATCGTCGCCGTGGCAACAGTTGGTGATCGCGCGATGGGACGGGCATTTTGAGGGTGTACGACCGGTTGTACAACTGCGCGCCGTTGTTGCGCAAGGACGACGCGCCGAAGACGCGGGACACGCAAGCAAGCCCGGCGAGTTGCCTCAGGATGGGTGCACCTGCTACGATGCGCAACTATGACATTGGCATAGTTGGGAGGCAGCGCGCAGCGGCAGCGCCATACCAGCATGAAATGCACGATTTGTGGCAAGGCACCTTTGCCTGGGGCGATGCTGTGCGGACCTTGCCGTGCGGCATTGAAACGGGCGCGCTATGTCAGCGTGCAGGAAATCGCGCCGTCGTCGCTGATGCAACGGCAATCCCATCGCCGGCGTCGCGCGGTGAGCGCCGGCGCCGCAGACGCCCGTACGCCGCGCGCAACCCGATTGCATGCCGAGGTGGCGTCCCAGTCGGCGTCCGCGCATTCGACGGCAGTCCGGGCATCGTCCAACCCGCGGACGCGAACGCTGGCCACCGGCATTGCGGCTTTGGCCCTGCTGGGTCTCATCGCGTATTTCGCCCAGCCGCACGCGCCCGCGATCGACTCCGCAACGACGCAGTCATCCGCAGGGTCCGCACCTGCCGCTGACGCAGTATCGGCATCGTCGATCGCATCCAGGGCGGCAATGGCGGCCACGCCGGTCGCAAATACAAGCGGCAACATCGGGGTGATGCCAGGATCCGTGGACACCAGGAACGCGGATTCGCCCAAGTCTGCAGTGGCGGTGCCGGTCGATGCCAAGCCGGCCGCACGCCGCGCGGCATCACCACCACCTGTGCGTGCGGAGACCAGCGTACTCGTGACGGCCCAGACCGTCATCGACGCATCACCTGCCGTCGACGCGCCGCGACCGGCTCCGGTGCCACCGGCTGCTGCACCGGTACCGCCGCCCCCCGATCGATGGCAGGCGATGAACGACGAATTGGCGCGATGTGATCGGGAAGGTGGCTTCGGCGGCTTTATCTGCGACCAGCGCATACGCCTCGATGCGTGCGAAGGCTTTTGGGGGCGCGTGCCGCAGTGCCCGGTGCCACCGGAAAACCCGCGCGGCCAATGACGCCGTGTCCCGCAATGCGCGGGCCGGATGCGCCGTGTTCAAGCAACGTGTCATCGTACGGCTAGCGGAACTGCGTAAACTAGCTGACTTCCCGATGCGCGAATCTTCCTCCACGCCGACGCCTATCGATGCGTCTGACGCCGCGGCCACGCGCGCGGCCTTTCGTCTCGTCTTCCCCGGCGTCATGGTCGCGATGTTTCTCGCTGCCGCGGACCAGACGATTCTTGCCAGCGCATTGCCGTCGATTGCGTCCGAACAAGGCGCACTGGCCGACCTGTCATGGGTTGTTGTCGGCTACCTGCTGGCAGCCACGGTGGCGGCGCCGCTCTATGGCTATTTGGGCGACCGCTATGGACGGCGGCAAATGCTGCTGATGGCGTTGGCGGTGTTCACGATCGCCTCGGTGGCCTGCGTGCTGGCGCCAAATTTCCTGTGGCTCGTACTTTTCCGCGCGTTGCAAGGGTTGGGCGGCGGCGGACTGATGACACTTGCGCAAGCGTTGATTGGCGAGCACGTGTCTCCGCGCGAGCGTGGCCGCTTCGCCGGCTACTTTGCCACGGTGTTTGCGCTGGCCAGCACGTCCGGCCCGGTGCTTGGTGCCTATCTCACCGAGCAATTCGGCTGGCGCGCCGTTTTTGTCGTCAACGTGCCGCTAGGGTTGCTGGCCGCACTGCTGGCGCTGCGGATTCCGGTACCGCCGAAGATCCCGGCACCCCATATCAAAACACTCGACGTGGTGGGGGCGATCCTGTTTTCGGTGGCGATCACATGCCTGCTGTTTGCGCTGACATCCGGCGGACATCGCTTTCCATGGTGGTCATGGCCGATGGGGGCGATGGTCGGTGCCGCATGCGCTGGATTCGCATTGTTGCTGGCGTGGGAGTCGCGACACCCGGATCCGGTCATTTCCATCCGCTTGCTCGCATTGCCGGCGATCGGGCGCTCCGATGCCGTGGTGCTGTGCTTTGCCGCGATCATGTTTCCATTCATCCTCTACCTGCCGCTTTATCTGCAAATGGCGCGTGGCATAGGCATCGGTGCGTCCGGGGCTAGCCTGTTGCCGATCACGCTGGCACAAGTGATCACATCGGCGACCACGGGCCGACTGGTCACCAAGACCGGTCGCGTCAACATTTTTCCGATCGTCGGGTTGTCGCTGGCCATGCTCGCATTGCTCGGGCTCGCGATCACCGTGCACACGGCACCGCTGCCGGTGTTCGTCGCCCTGACAATGGCCGTGGGCATGGGTCTCGGCATGGTGATGCCGCCCACGCAAGTAACAGTGCAGATGGCAGCGGGGCGCGAAGCATTGGGGTCCGCCACCGGCTTGATCTCGCTGTCCCGCGCGCTGGGGGGTGCCTGCGGCGTGGCAGTGATTGGCGTCGTGCTGTTTGCACTGATCGACGCCCCAGCGGACGGTGCGGCCACTGCGCTGCACCAGGCGCTCGAAGGTGGCCCCGCCGCCGTGGCCGCAATGCCCGGGGCGTTGCGAACTGAACTGGCCGGTCGCGTCGGGGACGCCTATCGCGCTGTATTTCTGGTGCTGGCGGGAATGGCTGCTATCGGCGCGTGGATTGCGACGACGATCCCGAAGAGCGATTGGACGAAGTAGCCGCTGCCCCCGCACCAGGCTGCGTTGCCGCGCGTACGGCGTCACTCCCGGCCGTGGCGCCGCCAGACGAGGCCCCGATCGATGTCGCGATCGCAGGCTTCAACTGCATCACGATTTCGTCAACGCTGGCAGTCGTGCCGCCGGTGGACTGGGAAATATAGCCAACGCCGTTGCAGTTCTCGAAGTCGGCCTGCAGCAACAGGTGACCGCGTTCGCGCAATGCGGTACGCGCCGCGGATTGGTCGTTGCTCAGGTCGAACGGGGGCACCGTATCGCGGTAGAGCACGACGTCGTTGCGGTCGATGACAAGGAAACACGGCGCGGCGATGGCGGGCAACGCGACGCCCAATGTCACAGCAATGGCCAAGGAACCTAGGATCTCGATGCGCATGCAGCCTCCAGCAAGGGAGTGGCGCACCAATTGAGCGGCGGCCACACGATGCCCCATGGTAGCCGCCGGGCGCGGGGTTGGCTAGTGCCGCGTGCGCCGCGCCCATACGATGGGCGCCGCCATCGCTAGCCGGGGCCGAACGTCCGAGTCAACGCGTACCCGGCCGCGGCCGCGGCCGCCGTCACGACGATACCCCACGCGATGTCGAGCAGCGCCACCGACACTGTCCAACCCTTGAGTGTCGCAAGATTGGTCAAGTCGTAGGTCGCGTAACAAAAGAAACCGAACAAACCGCCCAATATCGCCGCGCGCAACCACGACCCGGCGTCAAGTGCCGGAACCACGGCGAAGATGACCACGCCGACGATATAGGCTGCATAAAACAGCACGGCGACGCCCCAGTTCGGGGCCGCTAACAGCAACGATCCGATCTGCGCCTGATAGAAGCCTCGCGCGACCAATCCGAGCCAGATGAAATCGAGCACCCCAAAGGTGGCGAGTGTGAAGAGATAGGCGAGGACGCGACTCATGGAGTGCTGGTTCCGCATGGCGACCGAATGCGCTACATCGTACACGGCAAACGCCGGCATGGCGGCCGGGCAAATCCCGTTCAGCGGCCGTCAACGGCAGGATCTCGTTACAACTTGCGGCGGTGTTCGATGAGCGCCCGATAGTCACCCATGTTTCAATGTAATCGTGCGCTCGTCACTTGGGACGACGCTCGGCATCGATGGAGAGTGCATATGGGGTGGCGATGGGGCATGGTGATGTTGCTGTGGTTGACGCTGTCGGCGCAGGTGCTTGCACAGAATCCCGCGAGTCGGCCGGGGGCCAGCGCCGGAGCCAAGGTTGGCGGGTTGCCCCCACGGATGGAGGAAGAGCGACCGGTTATGGCCAGCATTGTCGAACTGGTGGCCGTGCGCATGAGTCAGCTCGAGGAAGATCTGCAACTGCAGCCGAAGCAAATGCCGGCATGGACGCTATACCGCGAGCGTGTGCAACGTCTGCTCGACGATCGGCGCCGTTTGGCGCGCACCTCGGCGACCGAGCCCACGGCGCCGCAACGCCTCGATGCGCTCGCCGACGGTGCGCGCAATCGGTTGGCGGCGATCGAGGATGTGGTCGATGCTGGCAAGGCGCTGTACGCGTTGTTGACGCCGGAGCAACGCAGCGTGGCCGATCGACGCCTGGCGCTGCCGCTGGCGACCCTTGCCGGACCCGACACGCGCGGTGACGAGCGGGGCGGTATCGGTGGTCGTCCTGCGGGCGGACCCGCAGCATCGGGCGCGCCGCCGCGGCCCTGATCAGTCACGCCTGGCGGTGATCGGTGTTGCCTGATTGACGAAGATCATCGCGCCCACGGCACGACGATCATCCACCGCAAGCCGGGCGCTGCGGATGCCGCCGTCGGCGCCGACAAACGTGAAGCCCAGTGTGGGGCCTTGCACGAACGCGCCCAGCAATGGTTGCGTCTTGCCCTCGATGGAGATCGTGCCGCCGATGCGCTGGAATTGTTGCGTGAGGGCCAGTGTGGCGACGACTTTGCCCGCGCTGCCGCGCACCGTCCAGCGTCCGTCCACCACCGCGGGAACCGTCCAGAGGAATGCCTGTTCGCCACCCGACAGCATCGTGTCGTCCGGTTCCCATTCGCCCATGTCCCACATGTAGCTGACCACACGCGTGCCGGGCTTCAGCGCCAGCAATTGGGGCCGCAGTTGATGGTTCAGTTCGGGCAGCAGATACAGCGTCACCACGGTGGCACGCGTGAAGTCTTCCTTGAATACGTCGCCATGGATGATGCGCACGCGATCCGCGACGCCTGCGCGTACCACATTGCGTGCCGCGAGCGCGGCCAATGGCGCGTCGTATTCGATGCCGACCGCAGCTGCACCGAAATCACGGGCGGCGGCGATCGGAATGCGTCCTTCACCGGCGCCGAGGTCGTACACGATATCGCCGGGCCCGGTGCGCGCCGCGGCCAGCATCCGCGCGACCATCGTGTCGGGTGTCGGCAACCACATCACGTCCTTGCCGGGCTGCCGCAATCGAGGCTGATACAACGCATCGCCGTACAGGGGTGCCGGTTGGGCCAACGCCACGATCGCCAGGATTCCACCGAGCAGCAACGCCGCGGCATTGCGCCACCACCGGCGCGCGATCACGTCAAACCAGCGACTTGCGGATCGCGTCCACGCTGCGCAGCGCGAGTGCCGCAATGGTCAACGTGGGATTGGCAGCACCGGCTGTGGGAAACACGCTGCTGCCTTGAATGAAGAGGTTGGGGTGATCAAACGAGCGCAGATTGGCGTCAACGACGGCCGTCTTGGCGTCGCTGCCCATCCGCGTTGTGCCCATCACGTGACCGGCCCCTTGAAACTGATCGTCCGGATTGTGCGTGATCGACGTCGCGCCCATTCGCGAAAATGCGTCCTGATGAATGCGGCGCGCTTCGGCCAGGCCGGCACGCGTGTAGTCGTCGAGGCGGTACGTGAGCCGCGGCCGCGGAAGACCGAGTTTGTCGCGTTTGCCGTAATCCGGAACGACGCGGTTGGCGGGATCGGGCAACTGCTCGGTGAGTGTGCCAAAGCGAATTTCGCGTGACGTGCGATCGAGGAGGGCCCTTTGCAGGGCGACGCCGCGCAAGCCGGCAGCCGCCATCGCTTGCGCATCGGCCATCGGTGCGCCGGTGGGCCACGACCATCCGTCGTTGCCGATTTCGATCCGGAACGAAGGCCGCGTGGCGCGCCAATCGCCACTGCGCGTGTTTTCGACGCCGGACGTCGACAAGGGCCCGCGGTACGGCCACACCGGCGTGGGCGCCAATGCATAGGACAGCTGCACCGGATGATCCATCAAGTTTCGGCCCACCTGATCGCTGCTGTTGGCGACGCCATTGGGGGCGCGCGGACCATGGGACATCAACAGCAATTTCGGAATTTCGATGGCATGTGCGGCGAGTACGAAAACCTTGGCTGTCACCTGCACCGAGGAGCCATCGGGCCGCTTGTAGCGCACGCCGGAGATGCGCCCGTCGGGTCCGACATCGATACGGTCGACCACGGCTTGATCGATCAGTTTGGCGCCCGCGGCTTCGGCGCGCGCAACGTGCACGGTGGCGTCGTACTTCGCCTGAATCGGGCAGATCGGAATGCAGCTGTTGTTGCCGCAGCACGGCGGGCGGCCATCGCGCACCGTGGCGTTACGACCCTGCGGCGTGCTGCGCACCTGATAAGGCGTGCCTGCGAAAGCCTTCGTGATTTCGCCGTCGAGGAACGACTGCGGAATCATCGACATCGGGTACGGTTTCGAACGCGGCGAGCCCAGGTCGTTCGCCGAATCCCCCGACACGCCGATTTCATTTTCGGCGTCGTTGTACCAGGTTTCGAGGGCGTCGTAATTAATGGGCCAGTCCATGCCGCGCTTGAACCTGGTGGCCAGTTGGAAGTCGTCGGGGACGAGACGCAGGCACGTGCCGAGCCAGTGCCAGGTGGTACCCCCGACCTGACGCAGGTAGGTGCTCGCAAATTTTTGCGGCCCCATCTGCACGTAATAGCCGTCGGGTTGATCCGAACGCGGGTGCGGCGCGTACGCGGTGTTGGGATAGGCGCACTCGGGTACCTTGACCAGCGCGTTGTAGAAGGTAGTGACGGCGGTGCCGCGATCGATGCGCGGTCCGGCCTCGAGGATCAACACCTTGACCCCGGTGCTGGCGAGCCTGGTTGCCACCAGAGCGCCGGAAATTCCGGCGCCGATGATTACGACGTCTGCATCCATTGCGGCCACTGAAGTGTCCTGTCGATAGGTAAATTCAAAAGGCGAAGGTGCGGATGCTGTTGCGGGCGCCGATGGGCAATTACGCGGGTGGCGCTGACCAGTAACCGAACGCGCCGCCACACTGACCCATCGGCTTGCTGAACGTCATCGCCGTCCAGACATAGGCATCGGTGTAGAGCACCACTTGTTGTCCCTTCGGGCCGTTGACGATGCCCGAAAACCACGCCGACGTAAGTTCGTTGGCGAGCGCCGTCAGTCCATTGGTATTGAGCGCTGCATCGAGATCGGCTGCGGGTGTTGCCGCCACTAGTTGCGCGAGTGCCGCAAGCTTCGTGCGGCGCGCCGGTGTCGCAAACGCCTTGTACATCCGCGTTGCCACCTCCGCCGCAGGTGCCGGAAAGCCGGTCATCGCGGCAGAGAGCGTGGTGAAGTCACGTTGCGACGCGGTGGTGGCGGGTGCGCTCGCCGCCAATCCGGCACCGGTGAGGCCAAGCGCGCCCGCGCCCGCCAGTGCACGCAGCAGCGTGCGTCGCGTCGCAGAAATTGGGGCAATCGAGGATGGCATCGTAGGTCAACCTTGTGCGGACAGCGCGCACGCCGATGCGCACGCGCGGAGGAAGCGTAGGGTGCAGTCGACCACGGCGTCAAGCGGCGCGTGCGGACGTGCGCAGTGCAGCAAACGCCGCGTCGACGATGGAGAGCGTCTGGTCGACGTCCGCATCGGTATGCATGATCGAGATATAAAATTTTTCGTTGGGATTGACCAGCAATCCGCGACGAAGCAATTCGAGCGACCACCGATATCCAAGATCCTTGTCGGCGGTGGTGAGATCCATCCAAGATCGCAGCGGCCGTTGCCGGGTGAAGCGCACGCCGAACACGGCGTCCTCGCCCGGTGTTTGCACGTCAAAGCCGTGTTGGGTGGCGGCGGCAACAATGCCGGTGCGCAACCGGCTGCCGATGGCGGCGAGTCGCGGATAGATCCCGGGCTGCGACAATACGTCGAGTGCCGCGCAACCCGCCGCCGCACATACCGGATTGCCGTTGAGCGTATTGGTGGCCCACACCACATCCGCGCGCGGCCGGGACCGCGCGTCGCGTTGACGTGCCCCGCGGCGGCGCGCACCCTTAGAAAGTCAGCTCAAGGAGGTCACACCATGCGTCGTTCGCTCTTCGCTCTGCTCGCCGCCTCCGT
>JBDTTY010000015.1:0-14199 GCA_040007975.1 Betaproteobacteria bacterium
TGCGTTTCCTCGTTCCAACCAGCATGCGCACGTCGCGCAAGTTCCAAAATGCCGGGTCTGCTTACGGCCGTACGCGCGGCGCCTGACTGACCTTCGTTGGCAGAGTTGCCGGAAGGTCAAAGTTGCCACCGAGCGCAAGATGCAGATTGACGCGCTGGAGAAGGCGTTCGGTTTGCACCTGCAGCAAGGCGACCTCGACGGCGTACAGCGCGAGTTGCTGCTGCTGCACGCCACGCAGATCGCCAGAGCCCACACGATAGCGAATGTTGGCGAGTTCGAGCGCGCGCGCGTTTTCCTGCCTCGAGCGCGACAGGATCGCTTCGCGCTCAGCCGCGGCAAAGCCCGCCGACAGTGCGCCTTCGACTTCGCCAAATACTTTGGCGCTGACGCGACCATAGTCGGCGATCGACGATTGCTGCTCGGCGGTCCGCGCGTCCACCTGCGCTTGCAGATAGCCCCCGAGAAAGATCGGCTGCACGAGACCTGCGCCGAAACTGGCCACGGGATTATCGCGACTCTTCAATACAAACATTTCGGACGAGAGTGAAGTCGCGTTGGCAACCAGCGAAATGCGTGGCAGGCGTGCAGCCTTGGCTTCCTCGACGCGATAGAACGCCGCCGCCACGCGACGCTCGGCCGCAACCACGTCAGGCCGTCGCTCCAGCAACTCCGCAGGCAGACCGGCAGGAATGTCGCCTGGCCACTGCGGCAACGCACCTGCGACCGCAACACTTGCGCCCGGATAGCGTCCCACCAACGTCTCCAGTGCGCGCAGTGCATTCTGGTAATTCAGATCGAGGCTCCTGACGGTGTCGCGAAATGACTCGGCATTGGCTTGCGCCAGCGCAACTTCGTACTCATCACCGACACCGACGCGCAGCCGATCGCGCGCAAGCGCGACCAAGTGCTCTGCCGACTTTTGCATGGCCTCGGCGCGCGCCTTCGCGAGTCGGGCCTCAACCGCCAGCACCCACCCCTTGGCCACAAGGGCCGCCACCGATTGGCGCGCATACGCAGCGTCCAACGTGGCCGATTCATATTGCTCTTCCGTCGCCGCTTTTTCGGCGCGCACGCGTCCCCAAAGATCGAGTTCCCAGCTGGCGAACAATCCGGCGCCTTGCAGACCGGTCGCATCGCCACCCATCTTGCCGCCACCGCGCGCCACGAAATTGACCTGGGGCCAGATCGGGGATCCGGCAGCCCGCACGTAGGCCGCGGCCAAGTCCACGCGCGCGGCGGCGAGCCGCAAGTCGCTGTTGTAAACAAGAGCTTCGGCGACGAGGGCCTCCAACGCCGGTTCTTTCCAAGCGAGCAGCCAGTTGTCCGTCACCGGAGACGCGGTACTGCCGGGCGCGACCCACTGCGCCGGCGTGATCAAGTTCGGCGCAGCCTGCCGGAGAATTTCGTCGTGCGGCGGCCGTTCCTTCAACGCACAGGACGACACCGCCAACGCGAAAAGCAGCACGCATCCAATTCGGTACTGTCGCGCCAGCGCGTGGCGACACGACGAATGGCGAGTATGCCGCGGCGGGTTCATCCGTTTGCTCCGTCGACCACTAGTGCAACTTGGGAATGATGTAGTTGAGATTCGAACCAACGCGCAGCACGACCTTGCGAATGATATGCAGTATCGCAAGGTGATTGGTATAGATCGCCACGTCACCGGCTGCGCCGGCGGCGAGGAACAGTTCGCGATCGCGTTCCGCCACATCGAATTTGACAGCGAAGCGCTGCGCCGGCGCCGCCAACACGCCGGTCATCGGCAGCGTGCCCGTCGTTTGGATCTGCCCGGCGCCCTGCGCCCATATCACCGAGTCGACTTTGGCCTTGATGATCTTCCCGGGCAGCGTTCGCAACGCAAACTCGGCCTCGTTGCCGGGTTCGATCTGATGCAATTCGTTTTGATGAAACAGCGCCAGGACCTGACCGCTGGTCTCAACCAACGTCATCACCGGGGCGACCGGCAGCGCGGCGACAAACGCGCCCGGTCGCAGTGCCAAATTGATCACGTAGCAATCACAAGGCGAACGCATGGTGGTCTGGTCGAGATTCCATTTGGCGGACTCGAGCTGCGCACGAATCTGCGCGACAGCCGCATATTCGCCATTGACCTTGGCGCCAAGTTTTTGCTGCACCTGGTCGCGCGATGCGTTGGCCTGCACTTCGCCGGCGCGCGATTGGGCCTCGATGCTACGGGCGGCATCGAGCTGGCCCTGCAAGTCCTTTAAATTGGCCTCGGCCTGCTCAAGATCGAATCTCGAGCCGGCGCCGGTCTGGTTGAGTTCGCGAAACTGCACGACACGTCTTTGCGCCAGCGCCAACCGCGCGGAAACCTCTGCCGCCCGTGCCGTGGCCTGCGATATCCCTGCCTTCGATTCCGCAACCTTGCCTTGCGCTCCCTTGGCCGACTCCTCGATTTCGCGTTGTTGTGCCGCGGTATTTGCCAGCTGCGCCTGTAGCGCGTTGACTTCGAGTTGATAGGGCGTCGGGTCGATGCGAAATAGCACGTCGCCCTTGGCCACCCTCCGATTGCCTTCCTCGACAGGGACCTCGATCACGCGCCCACGCACCTGCGGCACGACCGACACCGTGTACTTGAACACGCGCAGATCCGCCGACGATGGCGCAAACACATTGAGCAGCAGGATGAGGCATGCCATCGCTACCACGGGAATGATCACGACAATGACCTGCCACGTCGTGTTCCATGGCAGCCACTTCAATTTGATGAAAATCAGCCAGACGCAGAATGCATAGATCCCGAGCAGAATGGCTTCCATATCAGGCGGCGCCTTGCATCGGTGTGGCTGGTGTGTGCAATGTATCGAGTTCCTGACGCAGGTTTTTCAATGTCGCCGGAAGTTGACCCTTGGCCGCAATGGCATCGAGTTCGTCGCGCAAATGTGCAATCTCGTGGTCCACCAGTTCGCCCGCGCGGGCCTTGTCACCCAGTTCGGTGAAATAGTCCTCGTGCTTTTCAGTGCCATACGCGAGTTTGTAGCTGGTCGGCTTGGTGTATGCCCAGAGCCACGCAAACGGCCACAGCAATCCGCCGAATACGAGTGACAGCAGACACAACGTGTGAATGGCATCGCGTTGCGGATGGTGGCGCTTGTGCGCAATTTTTTCCGGCAGCACGTGGACCATCCAGAACAGCACGATCAGCGCAATCGGCACGATTGCCATGACCACCCACGCCATCACATCGGCGAGTGAGTCTAACGCGTCGCCTTCCAGAAACGATGCCCGTGCAACTGGAGCTACGGCGAACAGCAAACCGGCCAGCAATGTGGCGCAGCGCCGTGCGAATTGCAGTTGGCGTTGGGGACGACCGATTTGTTCGGGCATGGCAGACCTTCGACCCTCAGTGAAGCAATTAGAATAGCATCGGCGTCTGACCTCACGTCGCGACCGCGGCAGCGAATGGCTCGCGACACTGCGAAACACGCGCTACAACGGATAAAGTCGCATCACTTGGCCGACGGCGCCGCCGGCTTGGGCGTGGTGACGATTTTCGCGCCAAGGTCTTTGAGCAGTTGCTGAAAATCTGGTGACGCCATGATGACCGTACCGGCCGCCGCGCGCAGACGATCGACGGCTTCGTCGGGCAGCACGAACGACGTGGGCTGCAGATTCAGATAGTCGAACTCTGCCTTGTCGGTGAGACCGGCAAATGACACGTCAATCGCGTAGATGTCCGCCTTGGGCACACGCAATGCTTTGGCCACCGCCGGATCCTTGTTGGCGGCCATCGCCGCCGAATTGCCAATGAGGCGCAACATGCGCCACTTGGCCGCGGCATCTTTCAACTGCTCCACCGCCTCGAAGGAATTGCTGTCAATGGGTGTCCCTGCCGCCTTCAGCAGGATGGGGATCGTCCCTGGAGATTCTTCGACCTCGTCCCAATTGGTCGGCGGCACCGACACCGAGTTGACGACGAACACGATGATGCGCTTCGCACGATCCAGTGGCGTGGGCAAGCCTTCGGCGTGCAGACCTTCCATGACTTGCAGCGCATCGAGCACGCCGCGCATGCCGACGTTATCTGCCACACCGCCGTCCACCAGATGTAGATAGGGTCGCTTGGCGCCGTCCCCAAACGCCTGGGTTGCCTTGAGCGAGCGAATGGCGCGGGCCGCGGGCCGCGGCGGGTCATTGGAATCGACGAAGGGCTTGGCCCATGCCGGGATGGTGGCGTTGCATGTACCACCATAATTATTTAGCGTGATCGACGACAGCACGACTGGTACCGCGGACGACGAGGCGGCCGCGCGGGACAGCGGCACCGCATTGAGGTCCGAACAGATCACATCGAAGAAGCCTTGGTTGTAGACGAAGCGCGCGCCGGTCGAAATGTCGGTGGCCGACGCCATGATCATCGGGCCGGTGCCGCGATTGAGATCACCAAAGGTGGCGCCCTTGAACAGAATTTCGTCGTACAACTCGGCGGCAAGCTCCGATCGACCCCAGCCGGTGGACCCCAAGTTGGCCCAGTTTTTCGGACTGAACGCGCGCGACACGATCTCGCCTTGCACATCGCGTTTCAGAAAGGCGTTCTCGTACAAGTCGAATAGTTTGTCGCCGTACAGACCATAGGCCAGGGCCGTAAAACTGCCGCCGGAGACGCCGGTGATTATGTCGACCTGATCGAGCAGCCGGATCGTGTTGCCTTTCGGGCCGATGATTTCAGTGCGCCGCAAAAATTCCAGCACGCCGTATGAGAACGCGGCCGCCCGCGTGCCGCCACCCGAAAACGCAAGGATCACGAGCGTCTCCGAATCATTGTTTATCAATTTCGCCTGCCGCGTTTCGAACCTGTAACCGTGGCTTGGATCGACTTGCGTAATTGGCGGATTGATGTGGCGCGTAGTGGTCGCCGCACAGCCTCCGAGCAAGGCGAGAATCGGCAGCAGGGTCAGAAGCAGCAATCGCGTCAAGATCATGGTCGTGTCCGGTTGGCCACGCCGAAAGTAGTCCGCGTGGAGGCCCGTGATTGTGGGGCGTCCTGCTGCGATTGAACAGATGCACAATTTCCTCGGCATTCAAATGCAATGCCTATGCAATCCGCGTGCGCGTCGCTACCAGCTCAGTGGATTGACGCGGTAGTAGTCGCTCAACTCGCGGTAGAGCGCGCCGTGCTCGTGGGCGAGCCGCTGCGGTTGCTCGAAAAACACCTCGGAGGCGACCGCAAAAAATTCCGCGGGATCGGTGGCGCCGTAGAAGTTGAGCAGCGCAGGTGCCTCCGCGTGCGCCTGCTGTTGCAGCGCTGCAAACTCGGCGCCCATCACGGCGGCCCAGCGCGCGCGCTGCGCCTTGTGCAACAGCGGCGCGCCGTTGGCCCGGCCATTCTGCTGGTCGAGTTGATGCGCAAATTCGTGGATCACGACATTGCGTCCGTCATCGGTGACAACCGCGCCATCGACCGCGTCCTGCCACGACAACACCACCTGTCCCAATGACCACGACTCGCCCGCCAACACGTGGCGCCCCGCCTGCAACACACCCGCGCCATCCGTGCGCGCACGGTCGACGACAAACGCGTCGGGATACACCAGGATCTGCGTGAGGTTGTCGAAGTTGGCTCCGCGCCGGTTGAGAATCAGCAGGCAGGCTTGCGCCGCAATCGAAACCCGCATCGTCTCGGTGATCGTGAGGCCGCTGCAGCCAATGAAAACTTTCTCCGCCAGAAACACCTGAATGTGTTTTTTCAGCTGCAGCTGAAGGTCGGCCGGCATGGCGCGGAAGTACGGAACATGCACGCGCAGAATTTCGCGCCAGGAGGCAGGAAACGATTGCCGGCGCACGCGCCGACGCCGCAATTCGGCGAACAACGGCACCCGCAACAGCCAGACGATGACGGCAACGCCCGTCAGCAACACCACGATCAGGGCAAGCACTTGGAACCACGCGGGGAACAGGTCGATTTCCCGTACGTGGGGGAGTCCGCCAACACTTTCAACCGGATGCGTGCCCCGGCGCGCGCCGGTCGCCCGGACGTGCAGCGACAGCCCTGCCGCAGGCCGTTACTTGGGAAACATCAGCTGGACTTGCGCCCGTATCTGCCAGTTGGCCGCGAAATCCGGACGCACCACGTTGTAATACGCGGAGATCTGCGTATTGACCGGCAACTTGCCCAGATGGAAAATCTTGCCGACTCCGCCACCGATGGGCACCGTCCATTGCTGGCTGCTTGGTTCCTTCCAGTCCACGCTGAAAATGGGTGACGACGTGGCGTAGAACCCGCCGTCAAAGTTGTAATTGATAAACGGTTGGATAAGTCCTGTGCTGTACGACCCGCCGGACTTGTTGCTGGTCAATGACCACACGTTGTTCACCAACATGCCGTAGACCCACGGGTCGCCGTGTTCCAGGTGCAACACGACAAACGATGGGCCAAGGCCCCAGTTTTTGTTGCCCAGTTCCGAACTGCTGTTGGTCGGAATCTGCAGCACGGGTCCCGCACCCCAGATCCAATGTCCGGGCTTGGCCGGTGACAGGAAGGCCGTGAAGACCGTGTCACCAATGCCATTCTTGCTGTCGATGCCCGGACCGAGCGAAGGCATCGAGACCACCGGCACGATCGTGCGCGTGATGATGTTCCAGTCATCGCTGATGGAGATCGGAATGACCGGCTGGATGTTGAGAATGTTCTGCGTGCCCTTGTCGGGGCCGAAGTTGAGATTCGTGTTGTTCTGGAACGGCAGGCTGATGAGATTGCCGACCGGATTCTGGGCGAGCTTGGCCAGTTCCTCGGCGCTCATTTCCGCACCGGCAATGCCGGGCAGCGCGGCAATCATTCCCACGGCAACAACGCGTTGAAATCTGTTGGCTTCCATACGTCAAACTCCATCGATGTTTTCGTACTCGGCAGGGGAATGATAGCGCGGCAGCATCCGCGTGCGAGGGCGCAACTAAATCGGCGCGAGGTGCCGGCCAATCCCACCGCTTGGCGCAATCATCGCGGGTATGATCCACCGAGTCTGTCCATTTGGCAGCGACCACGCAATGGCCAATCTTCCTACCGGCACCGTCACCCTTCTCTTTACCGACATCGAAGGCAGCACGCGACTGTGGGAAGCGCACGCCGGCGCGATGCGCGCTGCACTCGCGCGTCACGATACGTTGCTGCGTCAATGCATCGACGCGCACGATGGCCACGTTTTCAAGACCGGTGGTGACGCATTTTGTGCGAGCTTCCATACGGCACCCGCAGCGCTGGCGGCAGCACTCGACGCGCAGCGGGCGCTCCAGCGCGAACCTTGGCCCGACGCGGTCATGCTTCGGGTGCGGATGGCGTTGCATTCGGGCGCGGTGGAGTTGCGTGACGGCGACTATTTCGGTGGCCCGCTCAATCGCGTCGCGCGGCTCCTGGCCGCCGCCCATGGCGGCCAGACGCTGACCTCCGAGGCCACCCAAAATCTGTGTCGAGACCACCTGCCAACGCTCGCCAGCGTGATGGCACTGGGTGCACACGGATTGAAAGACCTCGAGCGGCCGGAACCGGTATTTCAGGTGTGCCATCCGGAGTTGCCCGGCGGCTTTCCACCGCTGCGGTCCCGGGCAGCGCCGGCGGACAAGGCCACCCCCTCGATCGCCGTGCTGCCCTTCGTCAACATGAGTCGCGACGAGGACAACGAGTACTTCGCCGATGGATTGTCGGAAGAACTGCTGAACGTGCTCGCCAAGGTTCGTGGTCTGCGTGTCGCCTCGCGCACGTCGGCGTTTTCGTTCAAGGGCACCAACGTCGACATTCCGACCATTGCGCACAAGCTCAATGTGGCCACCGTGCTCGAAGGCAGCGTGCGCAAGTCCGGCAATCGCGTACGTATCACTGCGCAGTTGATTGACGTCGCGTCGGATTCCCACCTGTGGTCAGAAGCCTACGACCGCGATCTCGACGATATCTTCGCGGTGCAGGAAGACATCGCCCAGT
The DNA here is from genome assembly GCA_040007975.1 of Betaproteobacteria bacterium. Taxonomy (GTDB): domain Bacteria; phylum Pseudomonadota; class Gammaproteobacteria; order Burkholderiales; family Casimicrobiaceae; genus VBCG01. Next base: position 7,934 of record JBDTTY010000015.1, read on the forward strand.
CGGTGGTCAAGGAATTGCGCCGCACGATGCTGGGCACCGCTATCGACGCGCAAGCCGCTGACGTCGCCGCGCAAATTGCTGCAGCAGTGAAAAGCCGCAGTACGGACCCCGAGGCCTATCGCCTCTACCTCAAGGGACATGATTTTCTCTGCGGCAACCAGCAGGAGATGGACAAGAGCGTTGACTATTTTCAACAGGCCGTCGCGCGAGCGCCGAATTATGCGTTGGCGCATGCCGGGCTGGCCGAGGCTTACACGCTGCAAGCTTATCTGCGCGCCTTAGACCGTGACCAGGCGGCAGGCAAAGCGCGCGCGGCGGTCACGCGTGCGCTCGAACTCGATCCGAACCTGGCCGAGGGCCACACTGCGCTCGGCCTGGTCCTCTTCTACTTCGAGTGGGATTGGGCGGGTGCGGAGAACGAGTTGCGCCGAGCACTGGAACTCAATCCGGGCAGCCTCGATGTGCATAAAGAGTACGGCGGGTTCCTGACTGCGATGGGCCGACTCGATGAGGGTCTGGCGCATAGTCGCGAAGCGGCGCTGCTCGACCCGCTCTCTGTCGGTCCCGTGCACGACATGGCGATCAACGCCATGGTCCGGCACGACTACGCGCTGGCGGCCGCCGGCTTTCGTCACGCCATCGACATCAACCCGAACTGGACCTGGGGCTACATCAAACTTGCGCGAACGCTGGCCATGCAGGGAATGTGCGATGACGCTTTGGTCCAGGCGGAAATTGCCGAACGCCGCATTGCGGGCGGGATCGCGCCGCTGTCGCAGTCGTGGTTGGGTGTCACCTACGCGCGGTGCGGGGACACCGTGCGCGCACAGCAGAAAATCGACTATCTGCGTACGTTGGAAACCAGGCAATACGTCGACCCGGTGACGTACGCCGAGATCTACTGTGCGCTTGGCGACATCGATGAGTCGCTACGTTGGTACGAAAAGGCCTTCGATGACCGAACACCCAACATGGTCTATGCCGCCATCGTTCCACGGCTCAGCCCTAACCTCGTCGACAACGCGCGGTATCAGGCGATTGTCGACCGCATGGGCATTGCGCAACCGGTCTGGTAAAAGATTCGCCGCGCGATCGTCCTGGCGATCCTTCGTCTCCGCGGCAGCGCGTTCAATCATGCATTTCGGCCTACGACGGCGCGCACATCACGACCAGATCCGGGCCATCGCCTTCCGCGAGCCAACCCATGTTGACCATTTGATCGCGCGTTGCGCGGTCCGTCATGAGGCGGTGATTGGCGTCCGGCCGATTGCTGAAAACCCGATAGACAGGAGTCGTCCCGCCAGGACACACGCCAGCCGTCGGCAGAGTCGTGTGGAAGATGGCTGCGGCTTCCAGAACGAAATTCGGATGCTGCGCTACCGTGGCCGCGCACTCTGCGGTGCCACGGCCGAAAAAATGCGTATCGCCAAGAGCGGGCGGAATGTAGATTCGGCACACCGGCGAGGTGGTCGCACTGTTGGCCGCGAACGCATTGAATGTCTTGCCCGTTCGCGTCCACCGCGTCGGCGTCAGCCCGCCATCGAGATTGGCCTGTTCCACTGGCAGCGACGTCACGAAATAGTGATCGAGCGTCGCGTTGTAGTACTCGACGACCGACACCACCGCCGGAGGCGACAGTGTCGTCAGCCCGCCCAGTTGAAACTGCAGCGGTACGAGACGGTCCTGCTTCGCCTGGTTGATGGACTGCCAGTCGTCGTTGAGCAGCCCGCCGGTATCGGCGGAATTGGGGTTCCACGACCAGTACGTCCAGTGGACGCCATCAGCACCCTTGCCAAGATAGTTGGCGAGTGCGCTTAACCATTGCTGGTCGGACGTCGTGACGAGCTTGGTGCCGAATTCGCCCACCAGTACCGGGGCCACGTCGGTGCGATGGAGATAGCCCCACGTCGCATCCCACAGTGCCGGCAGGTTGGCGGGATAGTCCGGCGCCGCAAACCACGGTTGTGCATGCACGCTCGCCGGATAGTCATGCGTCGAATACACGAGCCGGTTCGCCACGTTCAAGCGCACCGGTGCGGCACTGGCGCCGGCAAGGTTGCCGCCCCACCAGTAGTTTTGGCCGTTGTAACTCTCGACGCCCTCGACGACGATGAGCCAGTTTGGGTTGGCCGCGAGAATGGCATTGCCCGCACGTTCGGCGGCAAGCCGCCAATCCCGCGCGACATCGCCACATCCCCAGCACGCGGAGCCATGCGGTTCGTTGTGCAGGTCGGCGCCGATCACTGTGGTATTGCCGGCGTAGCGTGTCGCGAGCATCGTCCAGTCGCGGATCCAGCGTGCTTCGTCGTAGCGCGCGGTATACCAGAGTTCGGATTGCCCGGCGGCGTCCGGGCGATGCCGGTCAAGCAGGATGCGCATGCCGATCTCACCGGCGTACGCGACAATCCTGTCCATGATCTGCAGACCGGTCAGGCCGACGAGATCGGGATTTTGTCCGAAGTCGATGCCATTGGGTGTGCTGCCGGCGTCAAACAGTTGGTTGCTGTAAGGCAGCCGGATCGTGTTGTAGCCGAGCTGCTTGATCTGATCGAGCATCGAGCGATAACCGCGCACCCAAAGCCCGTGTGGCGCGAACGTGTCCGTTTCGAGACCGAACCAATTGATGCCGGCGATGCGGATTGGTTGGTTGGCGCTGTCCTCGATCCGGTGGCCGTTGGTGTGCCAATGGCCAGCGCCGAGATCGGCCGCGGCCGTCGACGTCAACACGATGAAGGTGGCCAGGGTGCACGCGAACGACCGCAATGAGGTGGAAATCAAGCTGCTTTCGAATGACATGTGACTTGCCAGGCCCCAACCGCCATGCGGAAGTGAATGGATGCGATAAATCGGATCACGTTTGGACTCTCCGATTGCCGCTCGGGGAAATAGTCATCGGGAAATTTATCCATGGCAGTTGAAAGGATACACTTCCACGCCCGCGCGCACCTCGCCGCACCATGCCCGGTAGCGACGTTTCGGTCGATGAACCCTTCGCGATTGGGGTCGACCCCGGCATCACGCCGACGCTGCTTGAGTACAAACCAACTCGCTTCATGTCCAGCCGTTCGTTGCGGCCATCGCGCCGTCATCGGCAGCTGGGCCGTCCCTATTTGTCTTTCAGTTTCATTATGCCGAGCGCGTTCAATACCAATTTTTCGAAAACTTGGTCGGTCGTACCTTTCTTCATCTTGCGCATGAAATACTTCTCGAAGGCGATTTTGGCCAGATGGACCCATTTGCCCTCGGAGAACCAGTTCACGTTGCGCGGCGGAATCTGCGGCAGCGCGACGAAGCAGGCGCCAGTGTCGCCGAAGTCAGCCAGACAGACAGCGTTCCAGGTTGCCCTCGCGGTGGGCTGCTTCCCGTGGAGTTCCTCGCTGATGTTATGCACGGCGGCCGTCACCATCGACTCGATCATGTAACCGGTTTTCGGGGCGCCGGTCGGAACGGGCGTCGCCTCGACCGGGGGTATCGCGACGCAGACCCCGACGGAATAGATGTTCCTGAATTTCGGGTTGCGCTGGTGCTCGTCGATCAGGATAAAGCCGCGCGGGTTGGTCAGGCCCTCGATGCCCAGGACCGCATCGATGCCCTTGAACGCCGGCAGCATCATCGAATACTTGAAATCGAGCACATGCTCCTTCTTCGGCGTGCCGTCTTCATTGTGCTCGGTGACGTACATCTTTCCGGCTTCGACCTTGGTCACCTTGGCGTTGCATATCCACTTGATATGCCGCTCCCGCATGGCCGACTCCAGCAAACCCTTGGAGTCGCCAACGCCGCCCAGGCCGAGGTGCCCAATATAAGGTTCGGCGGTCACGAAGGTCATCGGCACCTTGTCGCGGATTTTTCGCTTGCGCAGGTCGGTGTCCATGATCATCGCGAATTCGTAGGCCGGCCCGTAGCAGGATGCTCCCTGCACCGCACCCACCACTACGTGGCCCGGCGCCTTGACAAAGTCCTGCCAGGCCTCCTCCGCCTTCACCGCGTGATCGACGTGACAAATCGATTGGGTGTGCCCGTCCGGCCCGAGTCCTTCGACCTCCTCGAACGCAAGCCGGGGGCCGGTGGCGATGGCCAGGAAGTCGTAATCGACGATGCGCCCATCGTCCAGTTCGATCTGGTTCTTCTCCGGGTGCAGGCGCTTGGCGCCGACGCCGATGAAGTCGATGTTCTTCTTGGCCAGCAACGGGCCGATCTCAAGTTCGATGTTGTCGCGCGTACGCCAGTTCACCGCGACCCAGGGGTTGGACGGCACGAAGTGGAATTTCGGATTGTTGGAAATGACCGTCAACTTGTCTTCGGAACGAAGTTTCTCGCGCATTTCGTAGGCCATCGGCATGCCGCCAATGCCTGCTCCGAGAATCACGATATGAGCCATGGTGGTTCCTCCTGTACAGATTCGATCAAGGATCGCCCTGACGAGACCAATTGGCGTTGACATATGTCAATACCCTGACATGCCGACGGTGATCCAGGGCATCGGGACGGCGATCTTCTTCATCCCCCTCGTCGCGCTGACGCTCGCGTGAATGGTCTCGTTGGAGAGCAGGTGGCCACACTCGGCGCGAATGACTTGTTTGCCGGAAGGCGACGGGCTCGCAAGGGCACGCGCGCACTTGTTGCGGCTTGGCGCCTGATCCTGCGGTACGCTTACGCGTTTGGCATGCGGAGGCACCGTTGATGGCGCTCGAACCGAAGGAAATTGCGACGTTGTCGCGGATCACGACCGCGACGCTGACGACGATCCTGCTGAAAAAGGGTCTACGCAACGTCTGGCTGCGCGGCACGCGACCGCTGGCACCCGGCCAGCCGCGTGTCGTCGGGCGTGCATTCACGCTGCGCTTCGTTCCGGCGCGCGAGGATCTCGCGACCCCCGCGTCGTGGGCAAATCCGGTCTCGACGCGAACCGCGATCGAGGCCATGCCCGTCGGCTGCATCGCGGTCGTCGACGCGATGGGCGTGACCGACGCCGGCATTTTCGGCGACATTCTGTGCGCGCGAATGCGCAAGCGTGGCGTCGCGGCACTGGTGACCGATGGCGTGCTGCGCGACGTCGCCGGCGTGCGCGCCACCAATCTGCCGGTCTGGTTCATGAGCGAAGTGGATCGCGGTGTGGCGCTGCCGGGCCTCTATCCGCCGAACGCGGAAACGCTGGCGCGCTTCGGGAAGAACAGCGCATGAAACTCGGCAGCGACGCAAAGGGCGTGTACGTGATCGCGCCGACACCCTTCCATCCGGATGGACGCGTCGACGACGCGTCGATCGACCGCATGACCGATTTTTTCTCTGAAGCGGGCGCTACTGGTATTACCTTGCTCGGCCAGTTGGGCGAGGCGCCGAAGATGACGCACGAAGAGTCGGTCGCGATCGTCAGGCGGGTGATCCGGCGCGTGGCGCTGCCTATCGTCGTCGGCGTCTCGGCGCCGGGTTTCGCGGCGATGCGCGCGTTGACGCAGGATGTGATGGACGCCGGCGCGGCTGGCGTGATGATCGCGCCGCCCAACACGCTGCGCACCGACGACTCGATTGTCACCTATTACGGCCAGGCATCGAAGGCGATCGGCGCCGACGTCCCCTTCGTGATCCAGGATTATCCACTGACGTTTTCTGTGCAGATGTCGCCCGGGGTCATCCGGCGCATCGTGACCGAAAATGCGGCGTGCGTGATGCTAAAGCACGAGGACTGGCCGGGGCTCGAGAAGATCTCCCAGCTTCGCGCTTGGGAGCGCGACGGCACGATGCGCAGAATCGCGATCCTAACCGGCAACAATGCGCTCTTCCTCGACTTCGAGATGGAGCGCGGCGCCGACGGCGCCAACACCGGCTACTGCTTTCCCGACATGCTGGTCGACGTCGTGCGCTGGTCGGCTGCGGGACGGCGTGACGAAGCGCACGATCTCTTCGACGCACACCTGCCGCTGATCCGGTATGAGCAGCAGCCCGGGCCCGGCCTTGCCGTGCGCAAATACGTGATGATGCGCCGAGGCATCATCGCCTCCGACACCTTGCGCCGCCCTGGTGCCGCGCTGACAGAGGCGGCGCGCGGCGAAGTCGACTATCTGCTCGCGCGTTTGGCACAAAAGGATCCGCGAGCGCGTGCAGCGTGCGAACCAGCTTAGGCGCTGGCTTTCGCACGTCGCGCGTGAAGGCTGGACTTCGCGCCTTGTCTCGTCGCAGTGCGATCCGGGATCCGGGATCCGGGATCCGGGATCCGGCACCTTTAGCGGTGGATCAACCCGCGCGGCATGAACGTCCGCGCGACG
>JBDTTY010000016.1:0-14024 GCA_040007975.1 Betaproteobacteria bacterium
TGGCCAGGATAAACAGGATGTACACGGCGTAGATGTTCTGCGGATTTTGCGTGAATAACGTCGGGCCGGGATTCATGTTTTTCATGTACAGCACACCGATCACGATGGCCGTGATCGAGTCGCCGGGAATGCCGAACACGAGTGCCGGTATCCACGCACCCGCCAAGGCACTGTTGTTGGCCGCACCGGATTCGACAATGCCTTCGACATGCCCGGTGCCGAATTTCTCGGGTTCCTTGGACAGCTTCTTGCTCATTGCGTACGACATCCAGGCCGCGATGTCGGCACCCGCACCCGGCAGTGCGCCGACAAGCGTGCCCAGGATGCTGCCGCGCAGGATCTGCATCGGATACTTGACCGTCAACGCCCACATGCCTTTGAACACGTTGTGGATCGGCTGGTCGACGATTTTCAATGGTGGCGAAGTGTCGACGGCGAAGCGGATGATCTCGGAGATGGCAAACATCCCGATCATCAGCGGAATGAGCCCGATTCCGCCCATCAACTCGATGCTGCCGAACGTGAAACGTGGGAAACCGGCAGGATTGCCCAATCCCACGGAGGCAATGGCAAGGCCGATCAACAGCGAGGCGACGCCCTTTAGCGGGCTCTCCGCCGTGATGACGATCGCGCAGCTCAGGCCAAGAAGCACCAGCCAGAAATACTCGAATGAACTGAAGCGGAGCGCGATGTCGGCCAGCGCGGGTGCCGACACAATCAGTACTGCGGTGCCAAAAAGGCCGCCGATCGCCGAGAACACAAGGCCCGCGCCCAGTGCCGTCTCGGCCTGGCCCTTGCGCGTCATTGCATACGCCTCGTCGCAATAGGCGGCGGAAGCGGGCGTGCCCGGCATGCGCAGCAGGCACCCCGGAATGTCGCCGGAAAAGATCGCCATCGCCGTCGCGGTGACGATGGTGGCAATGGCCGGAATCGGGTCCATGAAGAACGTGACCGGCACCAGCAACGCCGTCGCCATCGTCGCCGTCAAACCCGGCACCGCGCCGACGAACAGCCCGAACAGCGCTGCAAACAGCATCGGCAACAGCGTTTTGACGTTGAACACCATATTGGAGGCGAGGATCAGCGCGTCCATCAGAAGGCCACTCCGGTCATGACACCCCATGGCAACGGAACGCGCAGCAACTTGTAGAACACGTACCAGATCACCAGCGTGGCCACGACCGCCACGATCACGGTCTGCTTGCGCGGAACTTGAAGCGCCGTGAGCCAGACCCACAGCAGGACCGGCGCGAGAAGCAGGAACCCGATCGTATTGGCAAGTAACACATAGGCGGCGACACCGCCGACGATCGCCGCAAACGCAAGCAGATGCCGACCGGAGCGCATCCACGCAGCTGTTTCGGCCCAAGGCTCGGTCGCGCGACGGCGTATCCCGCCAACGATCAACATCAAGCCGCAGACAATCATCCCGGCGGCAATCATTCCCGGAAAAAGTCCCGGCCCGACCTGTTGTCCAGGAATCCGCGGAAAACTTTGCACATGCACCAGCACCACCACCCCGACCAGCAGAAAGATCGCACCAAAGATTGCGTCGTTGACCTTCACGTATTTGCCTTGATGTAGTGCGGGTCGAAAAAGGGGGCGCTGACGCCCCCTTGTGGGTGACAGGGCGGCGTCGTTACTTCGTCAAGCCAACCGCTTTCATCGTCTTGCCCATCGCGGCATCGCCAGTGGCCATGAATGACGCAAAGGCGGGACCTGCTGCCCACGCGGTACCGTAGCCTCGGCTGGCCGCAAAATCCTTCCACTCCTTGCTTTCGGCGACTTTTTGAATCGACGCCAGCAACCGGGCGTTGACATCGGCAGGCATGCCCTTCGGGCCGGCAATGCCGCGCCATGCAGCGACGACATAATTGACGCCGACGGCCTGCTGCATGGTCGGCACATCGGGAAACAGCGCCGAACGCTTGTCATCCATCACCGCCAGCGGTCGCGCCTTGCCGGCTTCAATCAGCGCACGCGCTTCGGGCAACGAGCAGGTCACGATATCGACACCCCCCGCGACCAGATCCTGCATCGCTGGCGCCGCGCCATTGGAGGGCACCCACGGCACCGAAGTCGCAGGCAGTTTCATGTCTTCGAGAAGACCCGCCAGTGCAAGATGCCAGATGCCGCCCTGACCGGTACCCGAGGCCTTCAGCTTGCCGGGATTGGCCTTGATCGCGTCCATGACGTCCTTGACCGACTTGTATGGCGAATCGGCACGCACGGTGAAGCCTGCGGGATCCGAATTGACGAGCGCCAACGGCGTGTAAGACGTGGGGTTCAGCTCCGTCAGGCCCTGCCAGTGCATCATCGTGATTTCAACGGTGATCATGCCGATGGTGTAGCCATCCGGCGGCGCCTGCGCAATGGCGCTGTGGCCCACTACACCGCTGCCACCCGTACGATTGACGACGTTGATCGGCTGACCCAAATCTCGTTCCATCATGGTCGCGAAATAGCGGGCGGTGCCGTCCGTGCCGCCACCTGCGCCCCAAGGCACGATAAAGGTGATCGGACGATCGGGATAAGCGGCGAATGCGCTTCCGGCAACGGCGAGCGCAGCGAGCGCAAATAGTGCGCGCGAGGTGAATTTCATGTGTTCCTCCGTAAGGCGATGTGAGTTTGATGCGGGATCCGCGCACACCTCTGTCGGGTGTCTTGCACTGGACTCGTCGCGGACGGTATCAGCGCGCCCCGAAGCGGTCAAGTGGTCCGACCAATTTAACGTCGGCAAGGGCCTACCGGCGCGATGCGAAGCGATTCACCTGCCCGCGACGCGCTCGCGCACAAATGTGGCCAGCGCACGGGACAACTGTGCCAGATCGCGTTCGAGTCGCGCATAACCGGCGCTGGGTTCGAGCGTGACTTCGTCCATGTAAAGCGTGCGCTTCAACTCGATTTGCAGACTGTGGCGGTTTTCCGCCGGGCGTCCGTGCTTGCGCACCAATTCCACGCCTTTGTAGGGCTGGTTGATCGCCACCGAATAGCCCATTCCACGCGCCGCATCGGCTACCAGCCGGGTCAGAGCGCCGTCGCAGGTACTGCCATCCCGGTCACCCAACACGAAGTCGGCCCGTTCCAGGCCGGGATCGTCAGCGAGCGCGTCGCCGACGGCTGGCATCGAATGGCAGTTGATGTGCCAGACCCCACCGTAAGCGCGATGCCGCGCATCCAGCAACGCCGCAAGTTCGGTGTGATACGGCTGCCAGCAGCGATCGATGCGTCCCTGCACTTCGGTGGCGGTGAGCTTGCGCACGTACATCGGCGTGCCGCCGCGGGCCACGCGCCAGACAAGACCGATGCCTTGCTCGGTCTTGCGCGACGGCACAACTGGCGTGGGCCAATCGTCGGCGAGCAACGAGAGATCAATGTCGACGAGACTGCGATTGGCATCGATATAGGCGCGCGGAAAATTCGCTTCGAGGAGCGTGGCGCCGTGCATCACCGCCTGCTGCCACAGACGCGCAACGTGCGTGTCCTCGGCCTGTCGCACGACGGCGCGTGGTGGCGCGTGATCGAAGTCATCGGGATACCACTCGCCGGAATGCGGCGAATCGAGAACCAGCGGCAACAGCACGCCTGCGGGATCATGCCGGACGAACGGCGCGGTCATCAACATCCCGGAGGCGCCGCTATGCCACGTCGTTCAAGAAACATGCCGACATGTGACCGGGAGCGATTTCGCGCAATGGCGGCACGTCGACACGGCAGCGATCCATCGCATAGGGACAACGCGGATGAAAGTGACAGCCGGGCGGAGGCTCGAGCGGCGACGGAATCTCGCCTTTGATCGGAATGAACGTGCGCTTGCGCGGCTCCACCTTGCCGGCTTCCGCGAGCAGCGCCTGCGTATACGGATGGTTGGATTGGCGAAAGAGTTCGGCTGACGGTGCGGATTCGACCATGCGTCCCAGATACATCACGACCACACGATCTGCCACGAAACGCACCACGCCGAGATCATGGCTGATGAAGAGGTACGTGAGATTGAGCGCACTCTTCAGTTCGAGAAATAGATTCAGCACCTGTGCCTGGATCGATACGTCCAGCGCGGCGACCGATTCGTCGCAGACCAAAAACTCGGGCTTGACCGCCAACGCACGCGCGATGCCGATACGTGCCCGCTGTCCTCCCGAAAATTGATGCGGGTAACGGCGCATCAGCGTGGGATCGAGGCCAACGCGGTTCAGCATCAAGCCGACGTATTCGGTTTGCTGCTTGGGTGCAATCACGTGATGCGCGACCGGTGCCTCACCGACGATGTCGACCACGCGCATCCGCGGATTGAGCGATGCATACGGATCCTGAAAGATCATCTGCATCTTCAACTGCTGGCGTCGCGCATCCGCGCCGTGGAGCTTCGCCAGCGACGCACCGCGCCAGTACCGCTCGCCATCCGAAAGCGACAGCAAGCCCACGGCGAGGCGCCCCAGCGTGGACTTGCCGCATCCCGATTCGCCGACCAAACCCAGCACTTCACCTGGCGCGACCGTCAGGCTGACGCGATCCACCGCGTGCACCACCTCCTCCTTCATGTGTGCACCGAATACGTTGCCGATCCTGGCCGCAAGATCGAGCGGCTTGGAAAAGCGCTTGGAAACGTCGCGCAGTTCCACCAGCGCACTGATATCGGGTTCGTGCGGCGGGGTCGCTATCATGTTCATGCGATGGCCGCGCCCAGTGGATGAAAACAGCGCACCGTGTGTCCGTTCGTGCCGACTTCGTGCGTCGGCGGCGACGCTTCGCAGGCACTCGTCGCATATGCACAGCGCTCGCGAAACGGGCAGCCCGGTGGCAAATCGAGCAGCGATGGCGTCATGCCGGGGATCTGCTTCAGCCGATGACCGCGCTCGTTGTTGGCGGGCACCGAATCGAGCAGACCACGCGTGTACGGATGCGCAGGGTGCGACAGTACTTCCTCGGTTGTACCGTGCTCGACGATGCGCCCGGCGTACATCACACATACACGGTCGGCAAGCCCGGCCACCACGGACAGGTCGTGCGTGATCCAGATCAGTGCGGTCCCCGTTTCCCGCGTGAGCTTCTGCATTTCGTAAAGGATCTGACCCTGAATCGTGACATCGAGCGCGGTGGTCGGCTCATCGGCGATGATGAGGTCCGGACTGTTGAGCAAGGCGATCGCAATCGCCACGCGTTGCCGCATGCCGCCGGAAAACTGATGCGGATACGCTTCGAGACGCTCGTCCGGCGAAGGTATTCCAACCCGCACCAGCGCGTCACGCGCCCTTGCACGGGCCGCCGCCTTGCCCACGGCTTCATGCGCCAGAATCGCCTCGATCATCTGCACATCGATCCGCAGGACCGGATTTAACGTCATCATCGGGTCCTGAAAGATCATTGCCACGCGGTTGCCGCGCATCTGCCGTAATTGCTCGCCGTCGAGCGCCCGCAGGTCCACTCCATTGAGCACGATGCGGCCCTCGACGATGCGTCCCGGCGGATCGATCAGTCCCATCAGCGAATAGCCGGTCATCGACTTGCCGGAGCCCGATTCGCCGACCAATCCCAGCACTTCACCGCGGCCCACCGTGAACGACACATCATCCACCGCCTTGACGACGCCGGCCTTGGTGAAGAAATGCGTGCGCAGGCCTTCGACGGTAAGTACCGGAGCGTCCATGCGGGTTCTATTTCTGCAGGCGGGGGTTCAACACGTCGCGCAACTGGTCGGCGACGAGATTGATGCTGACGATCGTGAGCAGCAGCGCCACCCCGGGAAAGAAGCTGATCCAATATTTGCCCGACAGCAGATACTGGTAACCGTTGGCGATCAGTAATCCCAGCGACGGCTCGGTAATTGGCAGGCCCAATCCCAGAAACGACAGCGTCGCTTCGAGTGCAATGGCCGCGGCGACTTGCACGGTCGCCACGACGATCATCGGCGGCAGGCAGTTGGGCAGCAGGTGGCGGAAAACAATACGCAATGGCGACAACGCGAGGCACCGTGCCGCCTCCATGTATTCCTTGCGCCTTTCCACGAGCGCCGCGCTGCGCACCGTCCGCGCGTAATACGCCCATTGAATGGTGACCAGTGCCGCAATTACCTTGCCAGTCCCCTGCCCGAGCACCGCGATCAGGATCAAAGCAATCAGGATCGCGGGAAACGAGAGCTGGATGTCGACGATTCGCATGATGATCGTTTCGAGCTTGCCGCCGAAATACGCGGCGGTCAGCCCGGCCGACAGGCCGATAAGCAGCGCGAGAACCGTGCTAGCGGTGCCCACGGCCAGCGAAATGCGCAGCCCGTAGAAAATGGCGGACAGCATGTCGCGGCCCTGATCGTCGGTGCCCAGCCAGAACGTGCCACCGGACGGCGACGCCGAGCCAGGCGGCAAGCGACCCTCCATCACATCGAGTTGCGCCAGATCATAAGGATTTTGTGGCGAAATGAGCGGCGCAAAGATGGCGGCGAGCACGATCAGGATCAACATGCCCAAGCCGAAGACTGCAATCGGGTTGGCCAGAAAATCGGTGGCAATCCGATGGAACGGGCTTTCGGCGCCCCGTTCGGCGGTCTCGATGGGGGCCGTGGGCAGCACGGTGCTCATCCTTTGGAGTCCGTCAGTCGCACGCGTGGATCCAGTGCCGAATACAACACGTCGACAATCAGATTGATGAAGATGAATAGCGTGACGATCACCAGCAGATAACTCACGATCACCGGCCGATCCAGCAAATTGATCGAATCGATCAGCAACTTGCCCATGCCGGGCCAGGCGAAGACACTCTCAGTCACGATGGCAAACGCGATCACGCTACCGAATTCGAGACCGATCACCGTCACGATCGGAATCAGGATATTGCGCAGCACATGCACGCCGATCACGCGGCGATTGGACAAGCCCTTGGCCCGCGCAAATTTGACGTAGTCCTGCAGCAGCGATTCGCGCGTGCCGGCACGCGTGAGACGAATCAGCAGCGCCAGCTTGAACAACGCCAGATTGGTCGCCGGCATGAGCAGATGGCGCAAGCCTTCCCAACTAAGGAATGACACGGGGATGAGACCAAACAGCAGCGTCGTGGGGCCGCGCCCGTTGGACGGCAACCAACCGAGCATCACCGAGAACACCATGATCAACATCAAGCCGACCCAGAACGTCGGCAGCGAGAAGCCCAGAATCGAGCCCGCCATGATCGTGCGGCCGGCAATGCCGTTGGGACGCAACCCTGCCCACAAGCCCAGCGGAATTCCCAGCACGACGGAGATCACCATCGCTGCAATGGCAAGCTCCATCGTGGCCGGCATCCGCTCGAGAATCAGTCCCAGCGCGGAGGTGGCATGCACGAACGAACGGCCGAGATCGCCGGTCAGGGCGCCCTTCAAAAACACCAGATACTGCTCCCACAGCGGCTTGTCGAGACCCAGCGCCGCGATGGCATTTTCGCGGTCGATCTGGTCCGCCTGCGGGTTGATCAGGATGTCGATCGGGTTGCCGATGGCGTATACCCCGATGAACACCAGCAACGACATGATCAGTAAAACGACCACGCTCTGCATGCTGCGGCGGATGATGAAGACCAGCATGCGTCAGTTCCGATTGACTACGTTGGCTGTTCGATGCTCAGCCCTTGACCGGCTTGAACTGAAATGCCAGCGTGTACTCGTCGGTACGCGGCGTGTATTGCACGTTTTTCTTCGTCGCCCACATCGTAAACTGGAAGTGGATCGGCATGATGCCGAGATCCTGCATCGACAGCTCCGTGGCCCGTTGCAACATGATCGCGCGGTTTTCGTCATTAACCTGCTGCAATGCCTGTTCAATCAGATAGTCCACCTTGGTGTTCGAGTATCGACCCCAGTTGACCGCACCCAATCCCTTGTCGCGATTGAACGTTGCCAACAGCGAACGCAGTGGCGATGATGCTTCGCCCGTCGACGCGCCCCAGCCCACCATGTGAAAGCTGAATTCCTGTTTCGCGGCGCGGCTCGAATACGGACCCATCGGCGCCGTCTCCACCTTGGCCGTGATGCCGACACGCGCCAGCATCTGCGCAACCGCCTGCACGATCTTTTCGTCGTTGACGTAACGGCCGGCCGGACCATGCACCGTCATGTTGAAACCGTTGGGATATCCCGCTTCGGCCAATAATTTCTTGGCGCCTTCAGGGTCATAGACCTCGGCTTTCAGCGCCGGGTTGTAGCCGAACAGTTTCTCCGACACCAGCTGGCCCGACGGAATGGCCTGCCCTTCCATCACCCGTTCGGCAATCGCCGGACGATTGATGGCCTTGGAAATTGCGCGGCGCACGCGCACATCCTGCAGCGGATTTTTGTCGAGCGGCTTGCCGTCCTTGGCGAAGACAAACGGGCTCACGCGCGACAGGTGGTCGAAGTTAAAGTAGATCACGCGATGCGAAATTTTCGACGTCAGCGTGAACTTGGGATCCTTTTTCAACCGGGCTAGATCGGGCGTGGGTGGTTGCTCGATCGCATCGACATCGCCCGACAACAATGCCGCCATCCGTGAGGCACCGTCCTTGATGATGCGGAACGTGACCTTTTCGTAGCCGGGCTTCTCGCCCCAGTAGTTGTCATTGCGAACGAGTTCCACGCGATCGCCGTTGGCATACTTCACGGCCTTGTATCGGCCACTGCCGATGGTCGCCTTGAGCGAATTGAAGTCCTCGGTGGTGGCGCCCGTCGCTATCTTTTTCGACACGATGTAAATCGTGGACAGATCGTTGGGCATCAGCGGGTGCGGCGCCGCAGTCTTGAAGCGGATCGTATACGGGTCGACAATTTCCTTCGCGACGATCGCCTTGGTGTACGCCACGAACGGGCCCGGACTGTTGGGAATCTGCGCGACGCGATCGATGGAGAACGCGACGTCTTCTGCCGTCAGCTCGCTGCCATCCGTGAATTTCACGCCCTTGCGCAGCTTGAACTCCCACGTCTTGTCGTCGATCGGCTTCCACGACAGCGCAAGCCCCGGGATCATCTGCGAATCGGCGTTCATCTGCACGAGCTTGTCGAAGATGTGCTCGGCCATGTTGTTGTTGGGGAACAAGTTGAAGAAGTGCGGATCCATGGACGTGACGTCCGCGGCAACGGCAATCTTCAGTTCCTGAGCCAACGATGGGGTGCAGATTGCAACCGACGATGCGATCGCGATCGCGGCGGCAAATCGGCAAAGACGGGCAGAGACACGCATGGAAACCTCGAACTCGGTGTGGAAACAGGAAGATTTTGGTCGGATCGAAGGATCCCACCGACGCCATGCCGGCAATCTAGCTTGGTTACTGCGGTGCGTCAAACCACGTTCGGAGCGCCTTGGCAGCCAAGGCATGGAGGCGAAGAATGCAGGCGAGGCTTCAGCCTCGCGTTGTTGTCCGCACGAGGCTGAAGCCTCGCCTACCGGTCTCGCCTTCTTGCGTCGGCTACTGACGCTCCAGCCGGTCCAACGCCGACGGGCACTGCGGGCGATGCGCGCGCACCAGGTCGGCGAGCGTGGCGTAATACTGATCGTCGGTGACGAGGTCGCGCGCCGCCTGCGCCTCTGCTGCTGTCGTGGCAAGTGCCGCACCCATCGCATTGAAGGCGCGAGCGTCGACCAGTCGACCGCGGTCATAGTGATACTCGCTGCGAACGCGGCCATCGGGATGCCACGACCGCTTCAATCCATGCAGGCGGCCCGCGGCGTATGCGGCTTCGAGCTTGGGCTGACCCTCGCGAGCGCGCCCGGCCGGCGGATACCACAATGCCACGGTGCCGGACAACGCGTCATCGTCAAAAGGAAGTTGCGCGATGCGCGCCCCGACGGAGGACCAGAAGAGAAAACTGCCGGTGCGTTTGCCACGCGCAAAGGCACCCACGACACGAACCTGCCCGCTCGGACCACGCAATTCGTAGTTGCCATGCGGAGCGCCATCGCGGCAGCTGCCCTCGATGGCGTAGTCCTGCGCGACGGCACTGGCTGCCAATGCCAGCGCCAGTACGCCGCCCAGGCAACGAATCAGCTGCGCCGCTTCGCCCACCACGCGTCGAGTTCGCCGACGATGCCGCGGCGAAAGGCGAGCACGCAAATGACAAAAATCACGCCCGTCATTACGGTGACCCATTGCCCGAATCCGGCGAGATAACTTTCAAGCCCGATGATCGCGAACGCGCCAACGACTGGCCCGAAGATCGTGCCCATGCCACCTAACAGCACCATCAACACCACTTCGCCGGACATTGACCAATGAACGTCGGTCAGCGATGCCAACTGAAACACGATAGCCTTGGTGGAACCGGCCAGCCCGGACAGCCCGGCGGACATCACAAAAGCGATCAGCTTGTACTTGTCGGCGTCGTAGCCCAGCGAAATGGCGCGTGGCTCGTTTTCGCGAATCGCCTTCAATACCTGTCCAAACGGCGAATGCACGATGCG
This sequence comes from Betaproteobacteria bacterium, assembly GCA_040007975.1. Lineage (GTDB taxonomy): Bacteria > Pseudomonadota > Gammaproteobacteria > Burkholderiales > Casimicrobiaceae > VBCG01. Next base: position 10,398 of record JBDTTY010000016.1, read on the forward strand.
ATAGATCAGCAGGAACGCACCGACAAAAATGGCCAGCACCGTGAAATACATCGCCAATGGGTTGGACAGGTCAATGAAGCCGAAAAGCTTGCCGCGTGGGACCGACTGAATGCCGTCCTCGCCCCCGGTGAGCGGCGACTGCAGGCAGAAGAAATAGATCATCTGCGCGATCGCAAGCGTGATCATCGCGAAGTAGATGCCTTGTCGACGGATTGCCAGCAGGCCCACCACCATGCCCAGCAGCGTGGCGGCCGCGGTACCGGCGAGAATCGCCGCTTCCGGAGGCCAGCCCCAAACCTTCGCCACATGCGCGCACACGTAGCCAGCCGAACCCAGAAACATCGCGTGGCCGAAGGACAGCAGTCCGCCGAATCCCAGCAACAAGTTGAACGCACATGCAAACAGCGCGAAGCACAGCGCCTTCATCAGGAAGATCGGATATACGCCGACGAATGGCGCGATGGCCAGTGCGGCCACCATCAACGTGGTGGCGATCAACATGCGGTTGCGCGATGACGAAGCGCCGGCGGCGACCGGTTCCAACACAGCGGCAGCAGGTGTGTTCATGTCAGTGTTCCCGTCCGAAGAGTCCAGCCGGCTTGAACAACAGCACCAGCACCATCACGACAAAGATCACGGTATTGGATGCTTCCGGATAGAACACCTTGGTGAGACCTTCGACGATGCCGAGGCCGAAGCCGGTCAGGATCGCGCCAAGGATCGAGCCCATGCCACCGATCACGACGACCGCAAATACGACAATGATGAGATTGGCACCCATCTGCGGGCTGACCTGATAGATCGGCGCTGCCATCACGCCCGCCAGAGCGGCCAGGCCCACACCGAAGCCGTATGTCAGCGTGATCATGCGTGGCACATTGATCCCGAAGGCCTGCACCAGCGCCGGATTTTCGGTGGCCGCACGCAGATAAGATCCGAGCTTGGTGCGTTCGATCACAAACCACGTACCGAGACACACGATCAGCGACGCCACAATCACCCACGCGCGATATTTGGGCAGGAACATGAAACCCAGGTCGAAGGCACCGGCAAATTCCGGCGGCAATCGATAAGGCTGTCCTGAGCTACCGTAGAAATTGGTGAAAACACCCTGCACGATCAACGCGAGGCCAAACGTCAGCAACAAGCCATAAAGATGATCGAGTTTGTAGAGCCGCGACAGCATCGTGCGCTCGATCACGACGCCGGTCGCGCCGATCACAATCGGCGCCAACAACAGCGACCACCAATAGCCGATGCCGAAGCGCTCAAGAAAAAACCACGCACAGAAGGCGCCCATCATGTACTGCGCGCCATGCGTGAAATTGATGATGTTGAGCAAGCCGAAAATGACGGCCAGCCCCAGACTCAACATCGCGTAGAACGCACCGTTGATCAGCCCGATCAGCAGTTGGCCGAACAACGCCTGCGTAGGAATGCCGAAAATCTCCATCACGCCCCATCGCTTTCGTGATCAGACCAGGATACGACGGGGCATGACGGAGCGCACATCACTTGACTAGCGGGCAGTCGCCATCTTTCAACGGGCGGAACGCCTGATCGGCCGGAATTGTGGCGCGGACCTTGTAGTAATCCCAGGGGCCCTTCGACTCGGCCGGCTTCTTTACTTCCATCAGGTACGCCGGATGAATCTTGCGACCGTCGGCGCGAATCGTGCCCTTGCCGAACAGCGGATCATCGGTCGGCATCTCCTTCATTTTGGCGACGACCTTCAGGCCATCGTCGCTCTTGAGCGCCTCGACGGACTTGAGGTAATGCAGAACCGATGCGTAGACGCCGGCATGGACCATTGTCGGATGGATACCCTTGTCAAGCGGTGCGAAGCGCTTGGAAAACGCGCGCGTCTGGTCGTCCTTGTCCCAATAGAAGGTGTTGGTGACGATCAAACCCTGCGCCGTGGGAAGTCCCAGCGCATTCACGTCGGTGAGGAACACCAGCAGTCCGGCAAGATTCTGGCCGCCCTTCACGATGCCGAACTCGGCTGCCTGCTTGATCGAGTTGGTGGTATCACCGCCCGCATTGGCCAGACCGACGATCTTGGCCTTGGACGCCTGAGCTTGCAGCAGAAAAGAACTAAAGTCCTGCGTGTTGAGCGGCGCGCGCACCTTGCCCAACACCTTACCGCCATTCTTCAACACGACGGCTTCCGTGTCGCGCTCGAGCGCGTGGCCGAACGCATAGTCGGCAGTCAGGAAGAACCAGGTGTCGCCACCCGACTTCACGATCGCCCCGCCCGTACCATTCGCGAGCATCCAGGTGTCGTAAGTCCAATGCACGGTATTGGGCGAGCATGCCTTGCCCGTCAGGTCCGAAGACGCCGGCCCGGAAGCAAGGAACACCTTGTTCTTGTCCTTGGTGATCTGGTTGACGGCAAGCGCCACGCCCGAGTTCGGGACATCGACGATGACGTCCACCTTGTCCGTGTCGTACCACTGCCGGGCGATGGCAGAACCGACGTCTGGCTTGTTCTGGTGATCGGCGGAGATGAGTTCCACCTTGAAGCCGCGCTTCTCGATGCCGGAGTCCTCGATGGCCATCTTCGCGGCAGCCACTGAACCCGCACCGGCGAGGTCGGTGTAGAGACTCGACATGTCGGTGAGGACACCGATCTTGATGAGGTTGTCCGATACCTGCGCCTGTGCCACGCCCATGGTAAGGCTGGCGGCAACCGCGAGGCCCAAAATATTGCGCTTGAATCTAGTCATGCTTCCTCCTTGCGTGATGGATCTGACGACAAGTCAGACCCCGAGATAGTCGTGCAATTTGTCCATGTTGGCATCGAGTTCGGCGTTGCGGATCATGTCCACGACGCGTCCGTGCTCGATGACATAGTGACGATCCGCGACGGTGGCCGCGAAGCGGAAATTCTGCTCGACCAGCAGAATCGTGAAACCCTGTTCTTTCAATCGCGCGATCGTGCGGCCGATCTGCTGCACGATCACCGGCGCCAGTCCTTCCGTCGGCTCGTCGAGCAACAACAATCGCGCGCCAGTGCGCAGAATCCGACCGATCGCCAGCATCTGCTGCTCGCCGCCGGAGAGCTTGGTGCCCTGACTGGTGCGGCGTTCGAGCAGGTTGGGAAATAATTCGTAGATCTGCTCGACCGAAAGTCCGCCGGGACGCACCACCGGCGGCAGCAGCAGATTTTCCTCGACACTGAGCGACGCAAAAATGCCGCGCTCTTCCGGACAATACGCGATGCCCTGTCGCGCAATGCGATTGGATGGCATGTGGATCAACTCATGGCCTTCGAACACGATCGCGCCCTCGCGTCGCGGCACGATACCCATGATCGATTTCAGCGTCGTGGTCTTGCCGGCGCCATTGCGGCCAAGCAGCGTCACCACTTCGCCGGCACGCACGTCGAAGTCGATGCCATGCAGGATGTGCGATTCGCCGTACCACGCGTTCAGTCCCCGCACGGCGAGCAACGGCGCGGCAACATCGGTAACTGCGGACGGCGGCGCGGTTTCAGGCATTTCCCGCTCCCATGTAGGCCTGCACGACATCGGGATTTTTCGACACCGTGGCGTAATCACCTTGCGCCAGAATCTCGCCGCGCGCCAGCACCGTGATGTGATCGGCCAGCGTCGACACCACCGACAG
>JBDTTY010000017.1:0-13922 GCA_040007975.1 Betaproteobacteria bacterium
GTGGTCGTGGCGTTGGGATTCTTGATCACGAACTGCGCGCCTTCGAGGCCTTCCTGGTAATCGATCTCGGCACCCACCAGGTACTGGTAGCTCATCGGATCGATCAGCAGCGTGACACCGTCCTTCATCATCGCGGTGTCGTCCTCGTTGGTGACCTCGTCAAACGTGAAGCCGTACTGGAAACCGGAGCACCCACCGCCGGAAACGAACACCCGCAGCTTGAGCTCGGGATTGCCTTCCTCGGCAATCAGCGTCTTGACCTTGGCCGCAGCCGAATCGGTGAAGATCAGCGGGGCGGGCATTTCGTTCATTGCGTTCATCGTGGACTCCGTAGCGGGACTGTTCCCGCGAGTGGTGCGGTTGCGGATGGTTCGGTGATGCTTGTCGAGCGTGCGATCCGTCGCCTCAACCGGCGCCGGATCGTTTCAATTCGACCACACTGGCGGTGCCCGGTTCAACGTGATGCAACCGGCCTTGCACGACCGCGCCCAAGTGCATTTCGAGCGTCTTGTATTCAATATCGCCGACGATACGCGCTTTGGCCTGCAATTCCAGATAGTCATTGGCGGTGACCGGCCCATTGACCATGCCATTGACCACGACATGCGAGACATTGATCTCGCCGTCCACTCGCGCCTGCTCGCTGACGACCAGCGTTCCCGTTTCGCCGTTGGCGGTGGTGACGTTGCCGCAAACAACGCCGTCGATGCGCAGACCGCCGGAAAATGACACGTCGCCGTTCACGGTGGTGCCTGCGCCAATCAGGCAATCGATGCGCTTCTGGGGTGGTGCATGCTTCTTGCGATCAAACATGGTGTCTCCCTAGCCCACAATCAAGGTGCGCGACGCACGCGGGGCACTTTGGCCAGCTTCGTAGGCCCGCGCCGACACGCCCAGAACCCGGGCCCCGGCAGGCACGCGAACTCGACCTTCAACCCGCTGATAATACTTGAATTTGAGAGTGAGCGTCGGCGCGGTTGACGGATCATCGTCCGGCAGCAGGAGTGTCCTGGGGCCCCCCCCGGCCGGGCCGACGCCCGGTGCCAGGCTCGCCTGCAGCACCATGGTGCCGGTGAACTCGTCCTTGGGACTGCCACCGCGAACCACCAGCACGCTGTACCGCCACATATCGTCGCCGTCGGGCTCGACGTTGAGGCGCTGAATCTGCATGCCCACGGTCTTGTTCGAATCGGACACGAGCTTTTGCAGAAATGCCAATTCTTCTTTCAGTTGCGCATTTTCACCGGCCAATTCCGTGGCTTGCTTGGTCAGCGCTTCCTGATTGCCGCGATTCATTGATTGTTCGGTTTCGAGTGTCGAGTTGCGCACGCGCAGATCCGTGGCCTCGCCCTTGTATTTCGCCGCATCGGCCTCGATCGACACCAATCGCGCCTCGATTTCGGTGCGATTGAAGCCGCCAAAAATCTGCCCGAAATCAAAGCCCCACCACCACATGCCGGCGATGATCACGAGCAGCGTGGTTAGCAACGCGCCGCGGCTCCACCACGGCAAGTGCGTGCGCACTGCCATGCGTGGCGCCGAAATGCCGAAGTGCTGGCGCACCCGGCGCCACCAGAGAGGGGCTGACACCGGAACGCTTTCCTACGGCAAAACCGGTGCGGCGGTAAGGCCCGAATTTTCCGGGAGGCCGAACATCAGATTCATGTTCTGCACGGCTTGACCGGCAGCACCTTTGACCAGATTGTCCTCGACCACCAATACCGTGACCATATCGCCACCACCCGGTCGATGCACGGCGATACGTGCGACATTCGAACCACGCACGCTGCGCGTCTCGGGATGCGAACCGGCGGGCATCACGTCGACAAAGGGTTCATCGGCGTAGCGCTGCTCGAAGAGCGCCTGCAGGTCCACGTCGGTCCGGGTCAGTCGCGCATACAGCGTGGAATGAATGCCGCGAATGATCGGCAACAGGTGTGGCGTGAACACGAGACCGATCGGTGTCTTGCTGTGGGCCGACAACTCCTGCACCGTTTCCGGGTGATGTCGATGGCCGCTCACCCCGTAGGCTTTGAAATTGTCCGACGTTTCGGCCAGCAGCAATCCAACTTCGGCCTTGCGACCCGCGCCCGAGGCGCCGGATTTGCAATCGGCGATCAGATGCGCGGTATCGACGATACCGGCGTCCAGCAGCGGCATGAAGCCCAACTGCATCGATGTGGGATAGCAGCCGGGATTGCCGACAATACGGGCCTGGCGGATCGCCTCACGATGGAATTCGGGCAATCCGTACACCGACTCGGCCAGCAGGTCGGGGCATGTGTGCGGCATCTTGTACCACTTCTCGAACACCGCCGCGTCGCGCAGCCGGAAATCGGCCGCCAGATCGATGATCTTGACGCCGGCATCGACGAGAATGCGTGCCTGCGCCATGGCCACGCCGTGCGGTGTCGCAAAGAACACGACGTCGCAGCTCTTCAGATCCGTCGCATCAGGTGCCGTGAACGTCAGCTTGTCATAGTGGCCGCGCAGACTGGCAAACATGTCGACGACGCGCGTACCCGCATCGCCGCGCGAAGTGATGGCGCGCACGTCCGCCTGCGGATGCGAGGCGAGAATCCGGAGCAATTCGACGCCGGTGTAGCCGGTGCCGCCGACAATGCCGATCTTGACCATTGTGTGACCTCGTATCGGAGAACGATTATTCTAACGGAAACGAAAAAGCCGCCCTCGAGGCGGCCTTTTGCGTGAAGCTGGTTCGACAGCGCGTTAGCGCTTGCTGAACTGCTTGCGGCGGCGCGCCTTGTGGAGGCCGACCTTCTTGCGCTCGACTTCGCGCGCATCGCGCGTGACGAGACCCGCCTTGGACAGCGTGGGCTTCAATTGCGCATCGTAGTCGATCAGGGCGCGGGTGATGCCGTGACGCACGGCGCCAGCCTGACCCGACTCACCACCGCCATTGACGTTGACCATGATGTCGAACGTGTTGGCGTGGTTGGTGAGTACCAGCGGCTGGCGTACGACCATGCGACCCGTTTCGCGCGCAAAAAACTCGTCGATGGGCTTGTCGTTGACGACGATCTTGCCCGTGCCTGCCTTGATGAAGACCCGCGCCACCGACGTTTTGCGGCGGCCCGTGCCGTAGTAGTAGTTACCGATCATGGGAATCCGATCTTTCGATTCGTGGTGCGATTATTTGACGGGGGTGAGCGGCTTCGGCTGCTGCGCCGAATGCGGATGCGCCGGGCCCGTGTAGTACTTCAATTTCTTCAACATCGCGTAGCCCAGCGGGCCCTTCGGCAACATGCCGCGGACGGCCTTCTCGAGCGCGCGGCCCGGGAAGCGATCCTGCATCTTGCTGAAGTTGGTCGTGTAGATGCCGCCCGGGTAACCGGAGTGACGATGGTAGAGCTTGCCCTCGGCCTTGTTGCCCGTCACGCGCAGCTTTTCGACGTTGGTGACGACGATGAAGTCACCCGTGTCCATGTGCGGCGTGTAGATGGCTTTGTGCTTGCCGCGCAGACGCAGTGCGATCTGGCTGGCCAGCCGGCCCAGGATCTGGTCCGTGCCGTCGACGACAAACCACTCGCGCGTGATGTCGGTGGGCTTGGCAGAAAAGGTCTTCATGGTGCGGTCTCGAATGGATAGTCCGACCGGATGTTCGGTCAGCAAAGTCCGCTATCGTACTATTTCCCGGGGCTTTTCGTCAAGTTCAAGGCGTCAGGAGCAGCAGGCCAGCTGGTTGGGCAGACCGTAGTCGAGGCTTCAGCCGCGCAGGGTATCTCGCGGACAACTAGGGTCAGACTCCAATTGATTTCCCGGCGCCGCCGCGAAATCAATTGGAGTCTGACCCTAGTTGTCCGTGGCAACTGGCGGAAAAAGGGACAAAAAAAAGCGCGATCCGGGGACCGCGCCTTGAAGATTCCACCATAGGAGGAGAATGGAGGAACGCGTCCGCGGTGCCGAAGGAGGAATACGGCGAGGTCGCAGACACATGAATATTTGCATATTGCGCTGCACAATTCAAGAAAAATGTTGCGGAGCAGCATGGACGTCAATAAAGTGGGGTATCTGTCATATTTGGGTGTGAGCACACACTAACTTTACAGCCCGCATCGCAACGCGAAAGGATGAGTCGACAGTGGAAACAAGAATCAAGTGGATCGAGGGTGTCACCTTTTCCGGCGAGGCGGGTTCGGGTCACGCCGTGGTGCTGGATGGTTCTCCCGAATACGGCGGGCGCAACCTGGGCATGCGGCCGATGGAGATGCTGCTGACTGGCATGGCCGCATGCACCGCCTTCGACGTCGTGCTGATTCTGCGCAAGGGCCGGCAGCCGCTGGCCGACTGCGTAGTCACGGCCAAGGCCGAGCGCGCGGCGGAGGACCCCAAAGTGTTTACGCAGATTCACCTCGTGTACACGGTGGCTGGCCGCGGTCTCGACCCGAAGCAGGTCGAGCGGGCCGTGAAGTTGTCGAAGGAGAAGTACTGCTCGGCCACGATCATGCTGGCCAAGACGGCCGCAGTAACCTACGAAATTGCGATCATCGACGGCGACAAGATCCCCCCGCCGCTGGGGTAAGTGTGTTCCCCTCGGCGCGTCGCTTCGCGCCGTCTCCCCGCAGGGGGCGAGCGCCTTCGGGCGGTCCTGCGCCGATCGTAATCCCCCGCCGCCGGACGCGGCGCCGCCGTGATCAGTCTTCGTTGAGCAGACGGATCAAGCTTGACGTGTCGGCGCGCCCGTCGCCACCGCGCTGCAGTTGTGCGTAAAACTGATCGACGACGGCCGTCACCGGCAGCGAGGCTCCGTTGGCGCGCGCTTCAGCCAGGCAGATCGACAAATCCTTGCGCATCCAATCGACCGCGAAACCGAAATCGAATTTGCCGGCGATCATCGTCTTGCCGCGATTATCCATTTGCCACGATTGCGCGGCACCTTTGGAAATCACGTCGAGCACGCGTTCCGGCGCAAGACCGGCGCGCATCGCGAAATTGATGCCTTCGGACAGACCCTGCACGAGGCCGGCAATGCAGATCTGATTCACCATTTTGGTGAGCTGACCGGCACCCGCCGGCCCCATCAACGTCACGGCGCGCGCGTAATGTGCCAGTACCGGCTCGGCGCGTGCAAAGGTGGTCGCATCCCCGCCGACCATGATCGTCAGCTTGCCATTTTCCGCGCCCGCCTGACCACCGGACACCGGCGCATCGAGAAACTCGACGCCGGTGGCGCTTGCGGCGGTGCTCATCTCGCGAGCCACTAGCGCGGACGCGGTGGTGTGATCCACCAGAATCGTGCCGGCGGTCATGCCGGACAGCGCACCCGTGGTTCCCGTGATCACAGCGCGCACGTCGTCATCGTTGCCGACGCACATCAGCACTATCTCCGCGTCGCGCGCGGCGGCTTGCGGCGTGGGCGCACTCGTACCACCATACGCGGCGACCCATGCGGCGGCCTTGGCCGGTGAGCGATTGAACACCTTCACATCGTGTCCCGCGCGGGCCAGATGTCCCGCCATCGGATAGCCCATGACGCCCAAGCCAAGAAACGCAACTTTCATCACAAACCTTTCAACGATTGCTTGGCATGATCACGCGCCGCGCCGCGACCGTAGCGCCATTTGAGCGCAAAAATGATGACCTGCATCAACAACGTCAACACATTGGTGACCATTAATGGCAGCGAATTGATGCGAATGCCGTACCACAGCCAAAGCATCGAGCCGATACCGAGGATGCCGAAGAGTCCCCACGAAATATCATAGGCAGAGCGGGTGCGGGCAATGTGCACGATCTGCGGTACGAAGGCCACGGTGGTCAACGCACCGGCGACAAGTCCCAGCATGTCGTCGCGGATCAGTTCGGCGTGGGTCATGGCGCGGGCAGCGACGCGCGTGCCGCCGCGATGGCGGCGCGCACCTGTGTCGGCGCCGTGCCGCCCGGATGATTGCGGCTTTCCACCGAACCTTCGAGGGTCAGAAATTGATGCACGTCGTCGCCGACCGCGCTCGAGAATTCGCGCAGTTCTGCCACCGCAAGGTCAGCCAAATCGCAGCCCCTCGACTCCGCATGGCGCACGGCGCGCGCGACCACTTCGTGCGCGTCGCGAAACGGCAAACCGCGACGCACCAGATAATCGGCAAGGTCAGTCGCGGTGGCAAAGCCCTCGCGCGCGGCGTCGCGCATCTTCTGCGCATTGACGCCTAAACCGCTGGCAACGAGATCGGTCATGATCGCCAGCGAATCGGCCAGCGTGTCGACGGTATCGAACAGCGGCTCCTTGTCTTCCTGATTGTCCTTGTTGTACGTGAGTGGTTGCGCCTTCATCAGCACCAGCAACGACATCAGGTGGCCGATCACCCGGCCGGCTTTGCCGCGCACCAGTTCCGGCACATCTGGATTTTTCTTCTGCGGCATGATCGAGCTGCCGGTACAAAAGCGATCAGCCAGCGACACAAATCCGAAGCGTGGATTGGACCAGAGCACCAGCTCTTCCGAAAAGCGCGACAGATGCACCATGATCAAGGCGGCGGCGGCTTCGAATTCAATCGCAAAGTCGCGATCGGACACTGCATCGAGCGAGTTGGTGGCGATGCGCTCGAAGCCCAGTGCGCGCGCGACATGTTCGCGGTCGATCGGGAATGAGGTTCCGGCCAGTGCGGCGGCACCCAACGGCAGACGATTGACGCGTTTGCGGCAATCCGCAAGCCGCTCGGCATCGCGCGCAAACATCGACTCGTACGCCATCAGGTGATGCCCGAAGGTGACGGGTTGCGCCACCTGCAAATGGGTGAAGCCCGGCATGATCGTGGCGACATGTTGTTCCGCGACATCGAGCAGCGCGCGCCGCAATGCGCTCACGAGGTGGAGTAGCGCATCGATTTCGCCACGCAGCCATAGCCGGACATCGGTGGCGATCTGGTCGTTGCGCGAGCGGCCCGTGTGCAGCCGCTTGCCCGCATCGCCGATCAGGGCGGTCAACCGCTTTTCGATGTTGAGGTGGACGTCTTCCAGGTCACGCGACCACTCAAACCGTCCGTCGTGGATTTCGGTGCGAATCAGCGTCAGCCCGCGTTCGATTTCGCCCAAGTCCACGGCAGTGACAATGCCGGTGGCCGCCAGCATGCGGGCGTGCGCCAGCGAGCCGTCGATATCGGCGTCCGCCAGACGGCGGTCGAAGTCCACCGATGCGGTGAAGCGCTTGACGATTTCCGTCACCGGTTCTGAAAAGCGGCCGGACCATCCGCCAGAAGGGGCCGTCGAGGTGGGCTTGGAAGGGTCGTGAGCGGCCATGGGCATGTGCTGAGATTGGACTTGCGTCGGTGGTTTCGCTTGCCGACAATGCGGGCCGGGGACAACGGCCGTCGCGATCGGTGCCCCGGTCGAACCCCGCAAAAATCAGACACTTGCGCCACGGATCGGGTGGCTGCACCACGATTCCATCGCGCGGCCCCCCCGGCGCGGGCATGATGCTTGCATACTGGTGTCGTTATGCGGTCGATTATAAAACACAACATGCACTCGCCAGCAGTGCCTGACTTCCGGAATCTCGGGACGATTCTGCGCGTGATCGTGGCGGTCAACGCAGCCGCGGCGCTTTATGCCCTTGCACGTGCCGGCAATCCGGCCACGTTTCTGGCCGATTGGACCCGCGTCACGGCGGTGCTCGAACCCTACCTGTTCCTGGTGTTGGCGGTGCTCTGGGTCATGGCGCCCTGGTTGCTGCGGCAGCCGTTTAGGCTTGGCGCGGGTGTCATCGCGCTGATCGTCGTATTGGTCGGGGTCGCGCTCTTTATGGTCATGGACCGCATCGAACCGCAGCCGACGATCCAGTTGCTGCTGTGGCTGTTGTGGAGCCTTCTGGCCACCGGCGGCCTGCTGTTCTATTTCAATTTGCGCGCACGCGCCTTGTCGCCTGCCATAACCGAGGCCCGCCTGCAGGCGCTGCAGGCTAGGATTCGTCCCCACTTTCTGTTCAACAGCATCAATGCGGTGCTGTCGCTGATGCGCAGTGACCCCAAACGTGCCGAATTGGCGCTGCAGGACATGGCGGATCTCTTCCGCGTGCTGATGCGCGACAACCGCGATCTGGCGCCGCTGGCCGACGAAGTGGAACTGTGCCGGCAATACCTCGAGCTGGAGCAACTACGCCTTGGTGATCGGTTGCAGGTCGACTGGAACATCAAGAGCATGCCCGGTGACGCGCTAGTGCCGCCATTGATGCTGCAGCCGCTGCTGGAAAACGCCGTGTATCACGGCATCGAGCCGTGGAGCGCCTCCGGTACCGTGTCGATCAACTTGTTTCTCACCCGCGGCGAAGTCCACGCGATCCTGCGCAATCCCTATCGTGCGGAAGGCGGCAGCCACCACGCGGGCAACAAGATGGCGCTGGCCAATATTCGCGAACGACTCGCACTGCACTACGACGCGGAGGCGAGCCTCGAATCGCGCGTGACCAAGGACAGCTACGAAGTGCACATCCGGGTGCCATACCGAACAGCCGGACCTGACGGTGCGGCGGATCCCCACGCGCCACGATCCGCTGTGCGCGCCGAAGCCCGGCGCGACGGCGGCTCGCTCGAACGCGGCATTCTGCCGGGTTTGCGACTTGCGTTTCGTGAGGCGGCCCATGGTTGAACCGATGTTGCGCGTGCTGGTTGTCGACGACGAAGCCCCGGCCCGGCGGCGACTGCGCGATCTGCTCGACGATTGCAGCGCAGCGCTGCCTTTGGCCGTCGTGGGCGAGGCGCAACACGGCCGCGAAGCACTCGATCTATTGCAGTCAGCGCCCGCCGACCTGGTGCTGACTGACATTCACATGCCGGACATGGACGGCATCGAATTTGCGCGGCATCTGCTCAAGTTCGCGCACCCGCCGGTCGTCATCTTCACCACCGCCTTTCACGAACATGCGGTGCAAGCCTTCGAGGTCAACGCCGTGGACTATCTGATGAAGCCGGTGCGCGTCCAGCGGTTGCTGGGCGCGTTGCAGAAGGTCCCGCGGTTGAAGCCGGTCAGCGCAGAAAAACTGGCGCTGCTCTCGTCCTGTGCGCGACGCTTTCTGTCGGTCACCGAGCGCTCGCGTGTCGTCCTGGTGCCGATCGACGAAATCGTGTATCTCAAGGCGGAGTTGAAATACATCACGATCCGCACGGCGCAGCGCGAATACCTGCTCGAGGAGTCGTTGACCAAACTCGAAGCCGAGTTTGCCGCACGCTTTGTGCGGGTGCACCGCAATTGCCTCGTGGCGCGCAACTTCATTCGCGGGTTCGAGCGCCGCGTCAACGGCGACGGCGACTCGCATTGGGAAGTGCTGCTCACCGGCATCGATGAAACGCTGCCGGTGTCGAGACGCCAACAGTTCATCGTGCGCGACGTGGGTCGGGAGACTGCTGCCTGAGGTGGCTTCGCGTCGGCGCGGTCAAGGCACATCGCCCGCGCATTCGCACAATCAACAAAGTAGAATCGCGCCATGCCGGTGCTGCCGGTGCGGCGCTATCGTTGTTGCCCGCGCCACCGATCGTTGTTCAACTACTCGGGTTTCATACGCACGATGCGCACGCTGATCTGCGGTTCGCTGGCCTACGACACCATCATGGTGTTTCCGGACCATTTCTCCCGCCATATCCTGCCTGAGCAGGTAAAGGTGCTGTCGGTGTCGTTCCAGATCGGCGAGATGCGCCGCGAGTGGGGCGGCTGCGCCGGCAACATCGGCTACAACTTGGCTGGCATCGGCGGCACGCCCGTCGTGATGGCGACCATCGGTGACGATGGCGCCGACTACCGCGAGCGCCTCGATGCGCTGGGTGTCGGCGTGGATGCGGTGCGCCATGTTGCTGGTTCCTACACGGCGCAGGCTTTCATCATCACCGATCTTGCCGACAACCAGATCACCGCGTTTCACCCGGGGGCGATGAATTTCTCGCATCAGAATCGCGTGGGCGATGTCGCCGACATCAGCCTTGGCATCATCGCGCCCGATGGCAAGGATGGGATGCAGACGCACGCGGCGCAGTTTGCCGAAGCGGAGATCCCGTTCATTTTCGACCCCGGTCAGGGCATGCCGTTGTTCAGCGGGCCGGAACTGCTGGCAATGATCGAACAGGCGGGCTATGTCGCCGTCAACGACTACGAAGGGCAGATGCTGGCCGAGCGCACGGGCCTGCCGCTGGCTGAGATCGCACAACGGGTGAAAGCTTTGGTGGTCACGCGCGGCGCCGAGGGTTCGGTGATCCACACGGGCGGCAAGATGCTGTCGATCCCGGCCGCCAAGCCGGCAGCAGTACTCGACCCCACGGGCTGCGGCGATGCGTATCGCGCCGGACTGCTGTACGGCATTGCGCAGGGTTGGGATTGGGAGCGCACCGGCCGACTGGCCTCGGTGCTGGGGGCGATCAAGATCGCGTCGCGCGGCGGGCAAAATCACACGGTCAATCACACCGTGGTCGACGCACTGCATCACGCAACATTCGGCACGCGACTCTGGTGAACGGTTTTTCGCCACACCGGCGTCACCCGGTGCCGCAGTGCGGCCGCCACGCGGCTCGATGACAAGCGCGCGCAAAAGCAATTCCCGTTTCGTGCAGTGTTACCGCTGGACGCGCACCTGCGTGCACGCGCTGGAAGGTGTCAGCACCACGATGTTGATTTTTCCGTTGGTCAGCGCCACCACTCGCCGCGCATTGATCAAGCGGTGGAGCGCCCGCCTGCTGCGCATTCTGGCGGTCGAAGCGCGCTTTGATGGCGAAATGGCAACGCAAGGGGGCAACGTCCTGGTGGTGGCCAATCACATCTCGTGGCTTGACATCTTCGTGCTCAACGCCGTGCACCCGGTGCGCTTTGTCGCCAAATCCGAACTGACGCAATGGCCGGTGATTTCGCAAATGATTCGCGGTGCCGGCACGGTGTTCATCGAGCGCGAGCGGCGACGCGATACCCATCGCGTCAATGAGCAGATGGCGCGCGTCCTAGCCGGGGGCGATGTGGTGGCGATCTTTCCCGAAGGCACGACCACCGACGGCAGCGACATGCTGCCCTTCAAGAGTTCGCTGCTGCAGCCGATTGTCGAAGCCAGGGGGCACGTGCAGCCCGTGGCCATCCGCTATTGCTCGCACGATGGCGCATTGTCGCTGGCACCGGCCTATGTCGGGGACACGTCGTTCGCGTCGTCGTTCTGGAGCATGTGCGGCGCCCGTATGACGGTGGTGACCCTGTCGGCGCGGCCTCCGCTGGCCGCCCATGCCTCGCATCGGCGCGAGTTGGCGCGGGCCGCCGAAATTTCTATACGGATGGTTTTGGCGTCACCGGCGAACGCGACGGCACCTGAAACACACGACGATCCGACATCCGCAACGCAGTAAGCGCGCCGCCCCACAGGCAGCCAGAATCGAGCATCTGCACGTTCTGCGCCAGCATGAGATCAAGCGTGGACCAGTGCCCGCATACGACGTTGACGTGCGCCGTGCGTCGCGTCGGCTGGCCAAACCATGGCAGAAATCCGGCGGGCGTGTGGGCGGGGCCACGCTTTTCGTTGAACTCCATGGTGTCATCGGGCGTGCAATAGCGCAAACGCGTACACGCATTGACCACCACGCGCAGGCGATCAAAGCCGGTGAGGTCTTCACGCCATTGATGCGGCTTGTCTCCATACAGCACGCCAAGAAATTCGTGGGCACCCGGTCCGGCCAACATCGCCTGCACTTCGCGCGACAGCATCAGCGCAGTAGCAGGCGTCCATGACGGCAACAGACCCGCATGCACCAGCATCTGCTCGCCTTCCACTACCACCAGTGGCTGCGCTTGCAACCAATGCAATACCGCCTCGCGATCCGGCGCGGCCAGAATCGCATCGAGCGTGTCGCCATGATGTTGTCCGCGATGGTCCGCGGCCACGGTCAGCAAATGGAAATCATGGTTGCCCAACACCGTCACGGCGGCATCGCCCAGTGCCATCACATCGCGCAGCACTTCAAGCGAGCCGGGGCCGCGATTGACGAGGTCGCCCACCAGCCACAGTCGATCCTCGCGCGGTGAAAAGCCGATCAAGGCGAGAAGTTCGCAGAACTCCGCGTGGCATCCCTGGATATCGCCGATTGCATAAAGCGCCATCTCAGTGCATGCCTTGATTGTCGAAAAAAATTTGCATGGTCGGGGGCGAAGTCGTTGCCGTGAAGCACAGTAGAATGACATCGCATTCTATCTGACCACGCCTGCGTGTCCTTTCCTTTAAATCCTGCTCAGCGCGAGGCCGTGCGCCATTGCGCCGGCCCGCTACTGGTGTTGGCCGGTGCCGGCAGTGGCAAAACGCGCGTGATCACCGCCAAGATTGCACACCTGATCGAGCAGGGTACCGACCCGACGCGCATTGTCGCAATCACCTTCACCAACAAGGCCGCGCGCGAAATGCGCGACCGCGCGCAGTCGCTGCTGACCGCCGAAGGCAAAGGCGACCTTGCCAGAAAAGTGGTGATCGCCACGTTTCATGCGTTCGGTCTGCGCATCCTGCGTGCCGAGGCGCATGCGCTGGGATTGAAACCGGGATTTTCGATCTTCGACCCCGATGATCTTGAAACCATTGTGGCCGAACTGGTGGCAACGTCCGACCGTGGTCGCGCGCGTGCCGCGCAATGGAAGATCAGCGCGTGGAAAAATGCGCTGGTCACGCCGACACAAGCGCTGCACAGCGCCGAAACCGACGACGAGCGTGCGGCCGCCAAGGCCTTCGCCAACTACGATGAGACGCTTGCTGCCTATCAGGCGGTTGATTTCGACGACCTGATCGTGCGCCCGCTGCAATTGCTCGAAACCAATGCCGACGCGGCGCTGCGGTGGCAGGCGCGCTGCGAGCATCTGCTGGTCGACGAGTATCAGGACACCAATCCCGCGCAATACCGGCTATTGCGCGCGTTGGTCGGCGCAGTGACGCCTTTCACCGCCGTCGGCGACGACGATCAGGCGATCTACGGCTGGCGCGGCGCCACGTTGGACAACCTGGCCGCGTTGCCGCGCGACTACCCCGAATTGAAGGTGATCAAGCTCGAGCAGAATTACCGCTCGACGGTACGGGTGCTGCGCTGCGCCAATGCGTTGATCGCGCACAATCCAAAATTGTTCGATAAGCGGCTGTGGAGTGATCTTGGCACCGGCGAGACCATCCGCGTGGTCCCTGCCGCGGACGACGATGCCGAAGCCGAAATGGTCGTCCATCGGATCTCGGCAATGAAATTCGAGCGGCGACTCAAGTTTTCCGATTTTGCGATTTTGTATCGCGGCAATCACCAGTCGCGCGCACTCGAGACGGCGTTGCGCGCGCAGGGCATGCCCTATGATATTTCCGGCGGACAGTCGCTGTTCGACAAGACGGAGATCCGCGACATCGTGTCGTATTTGCGTTTGATCGCCAACGACGATGACGATCCGGCATTCGTGCGCGCCGTCACCACGCCGAAGCGCGGGATCGGCCAGACGACGCTGTCGCGCCTGTCAGAGATCGCGACGGCCGGCTCGATGAGTCTCTTCGCCGCCGTGTTCGAGCCCGAATTGCACGAACGGATCCCGGCGCGGCAGTACGATACGCTGCGCGAATTCTGCGGCCAGATCAACAATCTGCGCGAGCGCGCCGAACGCGAGCCGGCGGGACGGTTGCTCGACGAGTTGCTGGCGTTGACGCGCTACGAGGCGTGGCTGGTCGACAATCTCGACAAACGCGAGGCGGAAGCCAAGTGCAAGAGCGTGCGCGATTTTACAGGCTGGCTGTCCCGCAAGGGCGAGGCCGATGATCGCAATCTGCTCGAACTCACGCAGATGGTGGCGCTGATCACGATGCTCGAAGGTCGCGACGGCGAAGCGCCGGATGTCGTGCATTTGTCGACACTGCATGCCGCGAAGGGCCTCGAGTTTCCGCACGTGTTCATCGTCGGGTTGGAGGAGGGCATCCTGCCGCACCGCGAGACCATCGAAAA
>JBDTTY010000018.1:0-13892 GCA_040007975.1 Betaproteobacteria bacterium
AAAGGCCAGCACATTGGCGGCGGCCATCGCCACAAAGAGCCAGCACGCGAGGGTGGCCACGACGCCGCGCCCACGCGAAACGTCGTGGACAATATCCCGCACCGGACGTCCGCCTTCGAGCAGCAACGCGACACCGGTATAGGCCACCAGTGCCCCGTAGCCGACAAAGGCCCATGTGTAGAAATGAAAGCCGAACAGCGCCGATCCGTAGCTGCCGGAACCGGGGATCACATGCAGCGAAATCTGGCGCAATGACGCCGCCCCTGCCACGACGCTGGTCAACAACACGAGACCATAGTGTGCCGGCGAATAGCCACTGCGCAAATTCAAGAGGAGTCCGACGCCGGCCACGATGAAGCCCACCCGTTGCAACGCGCAAAGCGGACACGGCAACTCTCCTAACCCGAACTGATAGTAAAAGGCTACCAGCAGAACACCGGAGATGCCGAGCAATGCAAGCGTATCGAGCGCGCGTGGCATGGCGTGGTCCGCGCCGCTACAAGGTGATGGCCAGTTGGTCGGTGGCGTGATAGATCAGCCACCAGACCTGGATGACGACGGTGGCCAGTCCGAGCCGAACGGCGCCGGTGCGAAATCCCGCCATTCCCAGCAGTGCACACAAAAGCCCCATCACGAATGGCAATACCATCACCATGATCAACTTCCTCCGTGCTCGCGACGTACCGGCACTCGCCGTACGTTGCCTGGAATGGGATCATACGCCGCCACCGTCCATTTTTGATGCTGATGACTCCATCCGTTCCATCCCGCCGCAGTCGCACTTGTTGCGCGGGAGTCGCGCTGCTGTTCGTGGCGCTGGCAGCGTGGGTCCATGCAGCCGATCCGGCGAAGGTGCTGCGACTCGCCACTTCCGATATCGACACGCTTGATCCGCAGCAGTGGCAAGACATCTATTCCAGCGTAGTGGGCGCTCAGATTTTCGAGGCGATGTATCTGTGGGACTACTTCGCGTTGCCGCCCCGCCCGGTCGCCAATACCGCCGCTGCAGCACCGACGATCTCCGCCGACGGCCGCACCTGGACTTTCAAGCTTCGGCCGCAGATTTACTTCACCGACGACGCGGCGTTTGGCGGCACGCCGCGCGAGCTGGTGGCGGCGGACTACGTCTACTCGATCAAGCGCTACCTCGATCCCAATCTGCGGAGTGCCGGGGAGCCGCTGATCGCGGATCTGCTTGTCGGCATGCGGGCGGTGGTCGACGCCGCACGCAAGCCAGGGGCCAAGCTCGACTACGACATCCCGGTCGACGGCTTGCGCGCAATCGATCGCCATACGTTGCAGTTGCAACTGGTGACGCCCAATTATCCAGCCGTGGAAGACCTGATGACGCGGATGCGGGCCGTCGCTCGCGAAGTCGTGACCGCAGCCGGAGGCGACATTCAGGCGCGACCTGTGGGGACGGGGCCATTCCGACTGGTGGAATGGCGCCGCGGTTCCCGCGTGGTTCTTGAAGCCAACACTCGCTATCGCGCCATCACGTATCCGCAGTCGGCGAAACCCGCATATGCGGAACTGATACGCAGCATGCAAGGCAAGCGCCTGCCGCAACTCGGGCGCATCGAGTTCAACGTGATCGACGAGCAGCAAACGCGGCTGCTTGAATTCGACCGCGGCAAGCTCGACATCGTCGAGCTTCGCGGCGAAGGTGCGCAACGTTTTTTACTCAACGGTGAACTCGATCCCGCGATGGCCGCACGCGGCATTCGCCGCGAGCCCTACGAAACGATCTCGGTGCGCTCGCTCTACATCAACATGGACGATCCGGTGCTGGGCGGCATGGGCACCGCAACGGTTGCGCTGCGCCGCGCGATCGCACTCGGCATCGATGCCGCGTCGTTGATCCGCGTGGTGTACGCGGGTCAGGGCGTCACATCGAACCAGATGCTCGCACCACCGCTATCGGGTTTCGACCCCGCGATGGCACCACGCCGCTACGACCCCGCGCTGGCCAACAGTCTCCTCGATCGCACCGGCTACCAGCGACGCGACGCGCAGGGCTTTCGATTAGCGCCTGATGGCAAGAAGTTGACGCTGCAATTTCTCATTTTTCCGGGCACGGTATGGCGCGAAGTGCAAACACTGGTGAAGAAGAACATGGATGCGATCGGCGTGCGGATGGACTTTCGCACCGTCCAGACGCAGGACTTGTTCAAGGAAGTGGCGCAGAGCCACTTTCAGATCACTATCCATGGCCGATCCACGTCACCGACCGGATTGGGATTTGCGCAACTCTACGGACCCGAGCCCCCACAATCCAACGAATCGCGCTTCAAATTCGACCCCTATGACCGTGCGTTCGAGCGATTCCTGCGCGTGCCAACCGACCGTGAACGCATGGAATCTGCGCGCGTGATGAATGACATCGTGGCGATGTATGCGCCGATGATCCCGCTGATGGTGGACATCGAGAATGCATTCTCGCAGCCATGGGTGCTGGGGTACCACCGGTCACCATTCGGCACGTATTTTCAATATCTCGACATCGACTCGGCACGGCGCAAGGCAGCCGGCGGCTGAACTTGCAGCGCTGGCAGAGTCGCGGCGGCAGGTTTTTTCCGCTGCGGCGGCACGGGTGGCCAACCCCACACGTTGCCGCGATGCGGCCCATTCGCGCTACAATGCGTTTTTCCCAACAAAAACAGCACCATGCGCGTATCTGCATTCTATCTTGCAACGTTGAAGGAAGCCCCGGCGGAGGCCGACATCATCAGCCAGCAGCTGATGCTGCGGGCCGGATTGATCCGCAAGCTCGGCAGCGGCCTTTACACATGGATGCCGCTTGGCTTGCGCACGTTGCGCAAGGTGGAGCAGATCGTCCGCGAGGAAATGGATCGCGCAGGCGCACTCGAACTCGTGATGCCCGTGATTCAGCCTGCGGAACTGTGGCAGGAAACAGGACGTTGGGAAAAAATGGGCCCCAACATGCTGCGGTTGAAGGACCGGCACGACCGCGACTTCATCGTCGGCCCGACGCACGAGGAAGTGATCACCGATATCGTGCGGCGCGAGGTCAAGAGTTATCGTCAGCTACCCGTCAATTTCTATCAGATCCAGACCAAGTTCCGCGACGAGATCCGGCCGCGCTTCGGCGTGATGCGCTCGCGCGAATTCGTCATGAAAGATGCGTATTCCTTTGACGTCGACGAAGCCGGCATGGCGCGTTCCTACCAGAAGATGTACGACGCGTATGTGGCGATCTTCACAAGGATGGGCCTGCGCTTTCGTCCGGTCGATGCCGATAGTGGCGCCATCGGCGGCGCGGTCTCGTGCGAGTTCCAGGTCCTGGCGGACTCTGGCGAGGACGCCATCGCCTATAGCGATACGTCGCCCTATGCCGCCAACGTCGAAAAGGCCGAAGCGTTAGCGCCCGCGCCGTCGCGCCCGGCCGCCGCTGAAACGATGGCCAAGGTGCCCACTCCCGGCCAATCCACATGCGAGGGTGTCGCGCAATTGCTGCAGCTACCGCTCGCCCGGACCATCAAGGCCTTGCTGGTCTGGACGGACGGCCGCGTGCAAATGGTGCTGGTGCGTGGTGACCATAGGGGCAATGAGATCAAGATGGGCAAGCTGCCGGGCTTTGATGGCTGGCGCTGGGCCTCCGAGGCCGAAATCGTCGCGGCTACCGGTTGCCGACCCGGCTATCTAGGACCGGTAGGCATTCCCCGCGACATGCCGCTCTACGTCGACCGCGCCGTCGGGGTAATGAGCGATTTCATCTGCGGCGCCAACGAGCCGGATTTTCATCTGCGCGGCGTCAATTTCGGTCGCGATTGCCGCGAACCTGACGCCGTTGCCGACTTGCGAAATGTCGTGGCCGGGGACCCGTCACCCGACGGTCAGGGCACGCTTGCCATCGCGCGTGGCATCGAGGTCGGCCATGTCTTTGCACTGGGCAACCTCTATTCGACAGCCCTTGGCGCAACTTTTCTGGACGCCGACGGTCAATCCAAAGTGCTCGAAATGGGCTGTTACGGTATCGGCATCACGCGTGTGGTCGCCGCCGCGATCGAGCAAAATCACGATGCGCGCGGCATCATCTGGCCGATGCCTTTGGCGCCGTTTGCCGTGGCAATCGCGCCGGTAGGCTACGACCGCAATGAGGCAGTCCGCACGTTGGCCGACAGCCTGCATGCCGAACTTGAAGCCGCGGGTGTGGAGGTGTTGCTCGACGACCGTGGCGAACGTCCTGGCGTGATGTTTGCTGATCTCGAATTGATCGGCATCCCGCACCGGATCACGATTGGCGATCGCAGCTTGAAGGAAGGGCGCGTCGAATATCAGGCGCGAACCCACACTGCCGCCACACCGGTGGCGGTGGATGCCATTGCCGAGTTCATCCGGCAACGGCTGGCACCATAGGTAACAAAACCTACCACTAGGCATCATGAATCATCGCATCATCACCGCCCGCCGCAAGGTCGCACGATTGTCAGCGCGCAAACTGCTGTTGACGCTGGTCGTGTCGTTGGCGTTCGCGCCGCTGGTGGCGATGGCCGGTGCGCAGCGCGAGGAGCGGTTGGCGCCATCAGTGGTGGCAGGCCTCGCCAAGTCGATTGCCGACGCGCCGGTGCCCACCGACTATGCCAGTCGGGCGGACCTTCAACATTGGCTGGTGGAGATGTCCCAGCGCATTGCGCACCGGTTGACCAACGAGCGCGAGCGGCGCGAGCTGCTCGCCACGATCTACTACGAGGCGACGCGAGCGGGGCTCGATCCGCAATTGCTGCTGGCCGTGATCTATCACGAGAGCGGCTTCAAGAAGTACGCGATTTCTTCCGTCGGCGCGCGTGGTTACATGCAGGTGATGCCGTTCTGGGTCACATCCATTGGCGTCCCGGACCAAAATCTTTTCAACCTGCGCACCAACCTGCGTTATGGTGCGGTCATCCTGCGGCACTATCTCGACATCGAGCAGGGTGACTACTACCGTGCGCTTGGCCGCTACAACGGCAGTCTCGGACAGGCCGAGTACCCCACCGCAGTGATGGCGGCGATGAATCGCCACTTCTCGTATCGGAGCATTGCCACCACCGCATCAAGCAACGTGGGCACTTCCACCGCGCGGTGAGCGCACCGCCTGCGCCTACTGCCCGCTATCGTGGGCGCTTTGCGCCTTCCCCCAGCGGCCCTCTGCATTTTGGTTCGCTGCTCGCCGCATTGGCCAGCTACTGTGACGCGCGCGCCGTCAACGGCGAGTGGCTCGTTCGGATCGAGGACGTCGACACGCCGCGCAGCCGCCCCGGCGCCGCGACCGCGATATTGCAAACATTGGAGCAGTACGGCTTCCAGTGGGATGGCCCGGTCGTTCACCAGTCCGCGCGCCATGCGCTGTACGATCAGGCATTGACGCAACTCGACGCCCGCAGCGCGCTCTTCGCGTGCATCTGCTCGAGGCGCGATCTCGCGCTCGCACCACTA
Source organism: Betaproteobacteria bacterium (assembly GCA_040007975.1). Taxonomy (GTDB): domain Bacteria; phylum Pseudomonadota; class Gammaproteobacteria; order Burkholderiales; family Casimicrobiaceae; genus VBCG01. The sequence goes on from JBDTTY010000018.1 coordinate 5,440, forward strand.
AGCGCTACCGGTGAGCGCCGATATCCAGGCACCTGCCGCATTCGCGCCTCGCCGGCAGTCGCGGGACGCCAGCACGCGGTGCGTGTCGCCGTCGGCGAAGGCCACGTCGAATTCATCGATCGTTTGCAGGGTTTGCAGCGACAGGACCTCGCCCGCGATGTCGGGGACTTTATCGTGCAGCGCGCCGACGGACTGCATGCCTATCAGCTCGCCGTGGTGATCGACGACGCTGCGCAAGGCATCAATGCGATCGTTCGAGGGGCCGACCTGCTCGCATCGACGCCGCGGCAAATTTTTCTGCAACGATTGTTGGGACTGCCGGTACCGTCATATCTGCATGTGCCGGTGGCGATCAACTGCCACGGCGCGAAGCTATCCAAGCAAACGTTCGCGCGCCGACTGCCCGACGCGCCAGTGCCCGCGCTGATCGCCGCATGGCAATTTCTCGACCAGCCAGAGCTGCCCGACGCGGCACTGTCAATCACGGAGTTCTGGGCGTTTGCACACGCGGCGTGGTCGCCACGGCGGCTGCCGCCGGTGCCGATGCTCCTGTCACCGGCGCAGTTCGACAAGTCGGTGCCAGCTGATGGTCGCGTATAATCGAGGGTTAGCCTTAGCAGACACGCGACCTCCTGCCACGTGCGCATCGCTACCGTTTTCCGAAAGTTCCATGACCACACTCGTAGTTGTCCGCAAGGGCGACGAAATCGCCATCGCTGCTGATTCCCTCACCACGTTCGGAGACACGCGCCTGGCCGCCGTGCACGACCGTACCTACGACAAGATCGTCCACTACCACGGCAACTACATCGGACTTTGCGGTTCGGCCGCGCATCAGCTTGTCTTTGAAAGCCTGTTGCGCCGCCATGACGATCTCGATTTCTCGACCAAGTTCGCGATTTTCGAAACGTTTCGCAAGCTGCATCCGATCCTGAAGGAGCAGCATTTTCTGAATCCGAAGGAAGAGGACGACGATCCGTACGAATCCACGCAGATCACCGCACTGATCGCCAACGAGCACGGCATCTTCGGCGTCTATTCGATGCGCGAAGTGTTCGAATACACCCAATTCTGGGCCGCAGGTTCGGGCCGTGAGTTCGCACTCGGCGCGATGCACGCGCAATACTCGCGACTGCGCTCGGCCGCAGCGGTGGCGCGAACCGGCCTTGATGCCGGGTGCCTGTTCGACAAGAATTCGGCGTTGCCGTTGACGATTTATTCACTCAAACTCAAGGCCTCGTGACGGACGCACCGGATGCGCACCACAGATGCCCTGACGCCATTTGTATTCGAACACGCGGCCGTGCGCGGAGCCTGGGTCCGCGTCGACGCGACCGTTGCTGCGGTTCTTGGCGGCCACGACTATCCACCCGCAGTTCGAGGCGTGCTGGCCGAACTGGTGGCCGCAACCACGCTACTGGCTGCGTCGCTCAAGTTCACCGGCAGCCTCATTGTGCAGTTGCAAGGCGCCGGCCCTCTGCGCCTTCTGGTGGTCGAATGCACGGACGCACTCGGCGTGCGCGCCACGGCGCAATGGGATCCGCTGCGAGTGGCGGGACTTCCCTCTGGCGCGACACTGGCTGACCTCGCCGGCGATCCCGCACAGGCCCGATTGGTGATGACCCTCGACCCCCGAGGCGCCGGCACCATACACCAAGGGATCGTCGCGCTGGACGCCGGTTCCGTGTCCGCATTGATCGAGCACTATCTCGCGACGTCCGAGCAACTTGCCAGTCGGATCGTGCTGGCGCGCGATGGCGACGCCTGCGCGGGCTTGTTGCTGCAGCGTCTACCCGACCATGACGACGATGCCAGCGAAACCTGGGCGCGGATCGGGCGCGCACTGGACACCATTCCACATGCCGCACTGCTGGCAGCAATTGACGCCACGATCGTCCTGCCCACGCTGTTTCCGCAGGACGACCTGCGTGTCTTTGCCACGCGGCCGGTGGGCTACGCTTGTTCGTGTTCGCAGGAGCGCGTCGACAATGCGCTGCGCATCGCGGGGTTCGACGAAGTCGAGTCGATCCTGGTCGAGCGTGGCAACGTCGAAGTCACCTGTGAATTCTGCCGGCGCGTCTACACGCTCGATCCGGCTGCGGCGCGCGCACTATTTGTCGTCACCCCGATTGCTCCTGGGCCCGCGTGTTCGCAATGAGTCTCTACACACCAGAGCACTTTGCCACCAGTGATCGCGCAGCCGTGGCGCGGTTGCTGCACGATCATCCATTTGCGACGCTGATCACGCCGGGTGTGCCCGAACCGCTGGTGTCGCATCTGCCGCTGTTGTTCGTTCCCGGGTGCGAACCGCACGGTACCTTGATCGGGCATTTCGCGCGGGCCAATCCACACTGGAAGTGCGCGGACACAAGCGAATCGATCGCCGTATTTCATGGTCCGCACGCGTATGTATCGCCTACGTGGTATGAGCATCCCGACCAGATGGTGCCCACCTGGAACTATGCGGCCGTCCACGCGCATGGCACGATGGATATCATCGAGGATCTGACCGAGGCGCGAAGCGTATTGGACGCGTTGGTGCATCGCTTCGAACATCACCGTCCCGCGCCTTGGTATTTCGAGATGCCGCCGCGTCAAGGCGATGCGATGGTCGGCGCCATCGTCGCGTTTCGGATGCGCATCAAGCGCATTGACGCCAAATTCAAGTTGTCGCAAAACCGCTCGGCCGAGGACCGTCGACGTGTGGTCGACGGTTTGCGCGCCGACCAGCATGCGGACGCCACGGCCACCGCCGCATGGATGGACATTTACGCGCAGGCGCGCAGCGACAAGTCATGACGCGCCGCGAAGCGCCGGCGCAGGTCGATGATGCCCGCGTCCGTTTCGACAAGTGGTTGTGGGCGGCACGGTTTTACAAGACGCGCAGCCTCGCGTCGGCAGCAATCGACGCTGGTCAGGCGCGCATCAACGATGAGCGTGTCAAACCATCGCGCCCCCCGCACGTGGCCGACCTGATTTCCATTCGCAGGGAAGGGCTGACATGGCTCGTCGAAGTGCTGGCGCTTTCGGATCGGCGCGGTGGCGCGGCCGATGCGGCACTGCTGTATCGCGAGACCGCGGACAGTGCAGCGGCGCGCGAGGCGGCCGTGCTCGAACGCCGCGCCGCGCGCGCGTCAGCCCCGGAAACTCCCGGTCGGCCGACCAAGCGGCAACGACGCAAACTTGCGGATTTCCTGAACGAACCCTGACGGCGTTCTAGCAGAGCCTGAGGTTCGACAACTCAAGCATCAGTTCCGGCTGCCGATAGGCCTGCAAGACCAGCAACGCCAAGGCGAGCGCAAGCAGAACGCCCACCGTATGCCAAAGCGTACGGCGGGCCAGCCATTGCGGAGACGATGACGCGGGCTGATTCATGCCCTGATGCTACGCTCGCTGCGGCATCTCCGGCAACATGCCCACATTGGGTACTGACGAGACGGGAAGCAGACCCAGCGCTCGCATCTTCGACATGACGGAACTGAAGTCGACCGCCGTATGCACGTCGGGAATGGGTTTGGCCAGCAGATTGACGGCGCGCCCGCTGACGACCAACGGCAATTCGGGCGGCATTGCCGTGCGCAAGCTGCGAATTTCCTGCCCGGCGATCTTGCCCGAAATTCCACGATCAAACAGGAGCACCACCAGCGCCGCCTTGTAGGCCGTTGCAGCACCCGCAATTTCCTGCGCCGGCACACCGGCACCGAGCGTCAGGCAATTGACGCCTTCGGTAAACAGCAGCAGTTCGAGAATGGCAAGACCAAGCTGGTTGGGATCGTTGGGCGGCGTCGCCAGCAGAATGTGACGCGCATCGCGCGTGGGACGTACGAGACGCGTCACATCGCGCAGCAGTCGTTGCGCGAGATCGGCAAATCGCAGCTCCTGGAAATTTTGCATTTCGCCACGGACCACACGCTCGTGGACGGCTTCGTTGAGCGGGATCAGGGTCTGTTCGAGAAAGCGCCGCAAGCCTTGTCCTACCAGCAATTTCGACAAGTGATTTTGCAGCTCGCCGATCCGATGCTCGGCTACAAGCCGCACGGCGCTTTCGATTTCGGCCGGCAATGCCGCGGGTTCGTCGACCGCCAACCCCAGCATCGATTGCAATGCTGAATCGGCCAACGCCACGACTGCACCGGCGCGCCATCCTTCGGACAGCAACTGCTTGATGAGTTTGAGACGCGCCACCTGTTCGGCCGGGTAGACGCGGTCGCCGAAAGCATCGCGCATCGGCGACGGAAACCCGTAGCGCCGTTGCCACATGTAGAGCTGCTCCCGGCGCAAGCCGGTGATGCGCACCACTTCACGAATATGCAGAGCCCCGCGGGTGTCGTTGGCGGGAGTGTCCGGCACGGCGGCAAGCGTTGGCTCGCGGCGCCGCGTCGGGGCTTTGATCAGGATACCCATGGCGATTATTTCCTCTGCGCGTGTGGCCGCCCGGCATGCGCACGGGCCGACATTTTGTAAGGTACAAGTATAACGCCCCGGCGGGCGAGCTACCGTGCAAGCTGTGCTGCACGACTCGTTTATGCACATAGCGTGCCAGTTGCCGCAACACGGCTTGCCGTCACTCTTGCAATGACGCATCATGCGTGCCCGAGATGCACAGAGTTGGACCGCACGTGGTTGTGCGGCTGCCGCATTCTGTTGCCACATGCCGCAGGTTTCGCGGTGGGCCCGGTTCTTGCAGAATGGTGACACATGGACGTTTTTCCGCACTTCGCCTGAGCCGGTCCCAGTGAGCATGTTCGGATTCGGCAAAACCAATCGCGACCCGTTGGCGGACTTCCGCGCTGCGGACAAATGGCTCGCGTCGTTTCCCGTGGCCGACCCGTTGGCACTGCATACGGAAGTCATCGCCGAACTCGGGCGCATGGCCGAGCCTGCAGCCAAGCGGACGCCGCAGCGCCTGGAGGCGATCTTTCACGTCGACGCGCAGTGCACCAACCTGCGCACGAATCTGACGGCGCAGTACATCGAGCACTCCAGTCGCAGCTCCAAGATCGAGCATCAACTCTGGTCGGCGTTGTTCGATCTGACCCAGGCGTTTCTCGTCACCTACAACACGTTTGCGCACGAGGTGTCCCACCACGGGCAAAGCACCAAATGGCAACAACTGCTGCCCGAACTCGTCGGTCGCCAGATCATCCACATGGGCCTCGACGCCAAGATCCGCTTGTATCGGTACGAGCAGTGGATTCCTGCAAAATGGTCGGAATTGCACGCGCTGTTCACGCTCGCATGTTCACGGCAGATCGAACGTCAACAACTGATTGTCGGGCCATCCGGTCATGCGACGACTATCGAGCATGAATATCTGGTCGCATTGCTGGTACAACTGATGAACGCGGGCAACATGACCGCGCGTCATCTCGAATGGGTGGCGGGAGAACTGGACGAGTGGGCAGCGCCGCTGCGCCTGTCGCTCGAGCCGTCATCGGTTACGTCGTTTTTCGTCGACCTCGCAAGCCGCGATGGCCTGCGCCGTCGCACGCCGCAGCCGCTGGAAGGACGCGTGTTGTTTCTCGATACGCGGCCATTGCACGCGACGCTGAGGCAGAACGTCGTGATGATCGAACACAAGATCAAGGCGCAGCCACTGTCCGAGCGTACGAGCAAGCGCAGCGAGCAGCTGGGCCTGCTCACCAAGCTGGCGTCGCAGGTGGACCCCGAATTCAAACCGTTTGCGCGACGTGGCGAACGTACTGCAGCGGTCGGCACCGTCGACGCGATAGTCGGTTTCGCCAAGATCTCGGCCTTTCTCAAGGAAGAGGAGTTGGCGCCGATTCCCTACGCCGAGCATGGCAAGAGTTTTGGCGGCACGATGGAATTGGCGGTGTTCGGACGCATGCGCAACGAAACGGACAAAAGGGTCGAGCTGTCGCGGCGCCGATTGGCCAGCTTTGCCACGCCCGGCGGACCATGGGAAGTGAAAGATGTCAGCCAGACCGGTTTTCGGCTGCTGGCACCGATGAGCGTGGCCAACTCCGTGACTCTCGGCACGCTCGCCGCCATCCGCCCTCACGGTCAGATGTCGTGGACGCTTGGCATCGTTCGCCGCATGAAGCGAATGACGGCCGACCGCGCGGAAATCGGACTGCAGGTGATTGCCAACACGCTGCTCGGCGTGGACCTGATCGAGCAGCGCAAGAATCTCGATGCCGATTATTCGGTAGACGGCGAGGCCGCGACGATCAATGGCCGCTCGTTTCAGGGATTGTTTCTTGCGCTTAAAAAACGCGAGACCGATTCCTCGGTGCAATCGCTCATCGTTCCCGCTGCCGAATACCAGCCCACCAAACGGCTCAAGCTGCTGACGACCAGGTCCAGCAATCCCATCCGCTTTGGCCGCCTGCTGGAACAGCAACCCGATTGGGTGTGGGCCACAGTCGAACCGCTTGAAATAAACGAGCCGATGCCCACAATCACCGGGGCCGCAATTCCCCCAGCGGCCGCAAACGAATAGAGTGTCAGGCATGTTGATGCCGGACGATCGTTACGCTGCATTGCACCGAGCCCATCGGTGGGAGGTGCCCGACCTTTTCAATATCGCGCATGCCTGCTGCGGCCGCTGGGCGGCCGACCGCACGCGCTTTGCGCTGTACTGGGAAGACGAATCCGGCGCTAAGTCCGCGCATACATTCTGGGATTTGCAGCGCGAAGCCAATCGACTGTCCAATGTGTTGACGGCACTCGGGGTCGCGCGCGGAGACAAGGTCGCGCTGGTGTTGCCACAGCGTCGGGAAACCCTGGTGGCCCACCTCGCCGTGTACCAGATGGGTGCGGTGGCCGTCCCGCTGTCGTTCCTGTTCGGGCCGGATGCGCTGGCCTATCGTCTCGACAATGCCGAAGCGCGCGTCGCGCTGGTCGACCTGCAGTCCGCTCCCAATATCGCGCCAATTCGCAATCAACTGCCGCGGCTGACGCATGTCATCGGCGTCGCCGGTGCGCACGGCGACGATCTGCTCGACTACGACACGATGGTCGCCGCGGCATCGCCCGCTTTCACGCCACTTGCCACGCGCGCCAACGATCCTGCGTTGATCGTCTACACCAGCGGAACCACGGGGCCGCCCAAGGGCGCCCTGATGCCGCACGCATGCCTGTTGGGCAACCTGCCAGGCTTCGTGCACTCGCATGATGGCTTTCCACAACCGGGCGATCTGTTCTGGTCCCCAGCCGACTGGGCGTGGACCGGCGGTCTCATGGACGCGCTGTTGCCAACGCTCTATTTCGGACAACCGATCGTCGGCTATCGCGGTCGCTTCGATCCCGAACGTGCGTTTGCATTGATGGAAAAATATCAGATCCGCAACACGTTCCTGTTTCCCACCGCACTGAAATTGATGATGAAGGCGTACCCACAACCGCGGGACCACTTCGACGTGAATCTGCGCAGCATCATGAGTGCGGGCGAAGCGGTGGGCACCACGGTGTTCGCGTGGACGCAGGATGCACTCGGTGCCACCATCAACGAGATGTTCGGGCAAACCGAGATGAACTACATCGTGGGCAACTCGCACACGCAATGGCCCGCCAAGCCGGGCTCGATGGGACGCCCCTACCCCGGGCATCGTGTAGCGGTGATCGACGACATCGGCAACGAAGTGGCCACTGGCGAACCGGGCGAAGTGGGTGTGCATCGCATCGCGCCCGATGGCTCGCCAGATCCGGTGTTTTTTCTTGAGTACTTCAAGAATTCCGCCGGAACAAAGGGCAAATTTACCGGCGACTGGTGCCGCACCGGCGATGTGGCGACGATGGATGCCGACGGGTACCTCTGGTATCAGGGTCGTGCCGACGACGTCTTCAAGGTGGCGGGCTACCGCATCGGCCCGTCCGAAATCGAGAACTGCATCGTCAAGCATCCGGCCGTGGCCAATGCCGCCGTCGTGCCGTCGCCCGACGAGACGCGCGGCAACATCGTCAAGGCGTACATCGTGCTGGCCGCCGGGCATGTACCGAGTGTCGAACTTGAAGCGGACATCCAGCAGCACGTGCGGAAATTTTTGGCGCCTTATGAGTACCCGAAGGAAATCGAGTTCATCGATGCACTGCCGATGACCACCACCGGCAAGGTGCAACGAAAAATCCTGCGCGAACGCGAGTCACTGCGCAAGTCGAAATAAGCGAGTCGCTGCGTAAGTCAAAATAATCGCGTTTCGCGTCAGGCAGGCGGCCCCAGTACCGTCACACCTTGCATCATCCCCATGTCTTCATGAACCAGCATGTGGCAGTGCATCACATAGCGACCCGTGTAGTGCAGGAAGCGCATGCGAAACGTGATCGACGTCGACGCGCCCCCAGGGGAACTCGGACCCGAGGGACCGTCATTGCTGTAAGGCAACGGAATCGTATCGGCCCAATAAGGTTCGATCGGCTTGCCGTTGATCGCGACGACGTACATCGGGTTGACGTGAATGTGGAACGGGTGGCGAATGTTGTTCATGTTGACG
>JBDTTY010000019.1:0-13425 GCA_040007975.1 Betaproteobacteria bacterium
GGCGGGGACCCAGTGACGTCCGCCGAAAGACGCTGGGTCCCCGCTTTCGCGGGGATGACTATGCCCGCCCAGAAATCCCAGCCGCGTCCTTCACCGACCGCGGCGGCAAGCTTCGCTTCGCTGGTCGGCGTCAAAGCACAGACTTGAGGAGCTTGCCCATCTCGGCGGGGTTGCGCGTCACCTTGATGCCCGACGCTTCCATGACCGCCAACTTCTCCTGCGCCGTTCCCTTGCCGCCCGAAATGATTGCACCGGCGTGGCCCATCCGTTTGCCCGCCGGCGCCGTGACCCCGGCGATAAACCCGACAATCGGCTTTTTCATGTGGTCTTTGGCCCACAGCGCCGCCTCTTCCTCGTCGCCGCCGCCGATCTCGCCGATCATCACCACGGCATCCGTGTCCGGATCGTCGTTGAAGAGCTTCAGGACGTCGATATGCTTCAACCCGTTGACGGGATCGCCGCCGATGCCCACCGCCGTCGACTGACCAAGGCCGAGTTCGGTGAGCTGGCCGACCGCCTCATACGTCAGCGTTCCCGAGCGCGACACGACGCCGATACGGCCCTTCATGTGGATGTGGCCGGGCATGATGCCGATCTTGATTTCGTCGGGCGTGATGACGCCGGGGCAGTTGGGGCCGAGCAGCAGCGTTTTCTTTCCCCGCATCCGGTAGCGCGTCGCGATCATGTCGCGCACCGGAATGCCCTCGGTGATGCAGACGACGAGGTCGAGCCCGGCCTCGACGGCCTCGTCGATGGCGGCGGCGGCAAAGGGTGGTGGCACGTAAATGACCGAGACGGTGGCGCCGGTGGCCTCTTTCGCTTCACGCACGGTGGCGTAAATGGGGATGCCTTCAAAGTCTTCGCCAGGCCTTTTGGGATTGACGCCGGCGACAAAACACGCGCGGCCATTGGCGTAATCGCGGCACATCCGCGTGTGGAACTGGCCGGTCTTGCCGGTGATGCCCTGCGTGATGACACGGCTGTTGCGATTGACGAGAATCGACATGGTTATTGCCCCTTCGCCGCAGCAACAACCTTTTCGGCAGCTTCGGCCATGTTGTTGGCGGTAATGATCGGAAGGCCCGACTCGGCCAGAATTTTCTTGCCCAGATCCTCGTTGGTGCCTTTCATCCGCACGACCAGCGGCACTTTGAGCGACACGGCCCTGGATGCAGCGACCACGCCTTCGGCGATCGTGTCGCATTTCATGATGCCGCCGAAAATGTTGACCAGAATCGCCTTGAGATGCGGATTGGTCAGCATGATCTTGAAGGCTTCGGTCACTTTTTCCGCCGTCGCACCACCACCCACGTCGAGAAAGTTGGCGGGCTCGCCGCCATAGAGCTTGATCGTATCCATCGTGGCCATCGCCAGGCCCGCGCCATTGACGAGGCAACCGATGTCGCCATCGAGCGATATATACGACAGGTCGAACTTGGAGGCGGCGATTTCGGCAGGATCTTCTTCGTCGAGGTCGCGCATCTCGACGATTTCGGGATGGCGGAACAGCGCGTTGCTGTCGAAGTTGAGCTTGGCATCAAGCGCGATCACGGTGCCGTTGCCGGTGACCACCAGCGGATTGATTTCCGCCAGCGACGCATCGGTTTCCACAAACGCCTTGTACAGCCCCTGCAACATCACGCGCGCCTGCTGCACGCTGCCTTCGGGCACGCCGATCTTGCGCGACATCGCGTCGGCTTCGGCGTCGGTCAAGCCATGCGCGGGATCGATGAACGTACGATGAATTTTTTCCGGCGTGGTGGCCGCGACATGCTCGATGTCCATGCCCCCTTCCGAACTCGCCATCAACGCGACACGCTGCGTGCCGCGATCGACGATCATCGCCACATAGAGCTCCTGCTTGATGTCCGCACCTTCTTCGATCAACAGTCGGCGCACCTTCTGGCCCGTGGCACCCGTCTGATGCGTGACCAGCTGCATGCCCAGGATTTCGGTGGCACGCTGCTCGACTTCGTCGAGCGACTTGGCAACCTTGACGCCCCCACCCTTGCCGCGACCGCCGGCGTGGATCTGCGCCTTGACCACCCATACCGGTCCACCAAGCGTCTTGGCGGCCTTGACGGCTTCATCGACGCTGAACGCGGGAATGCTGCGCGGCACGACCATTCCGTATTGGCGAAAAATTTCCTTGCCTTGGTATTCGTGGATCTTCACGTGGAGTTCCTTGGTGGGGGTGCAGAGCGCAGCTTATGAGCGGCGGGTGGGAGGAGCGCGTAGGCGCGGCATGTAGACGAGGCTTCAGCCTCGCTCACTCTTTCGCGAGGCTGAAGCCTCGCCTACGATTACGGAATTCCGCGAGGCTGAAGCCTCGCCTACCGGTGTGGGTTTCTGCGAGGTTGAAGCCTCGCCTACGGACGCGGGGGCGCGGTACCACTTGGGATAGTAACGGCGCACATTTTCGGTGTCGGTTGCCAGCGCATGGCAGTGGTCGAGTTGAAAGGGTTTCTCGTCACCGTCGTCTTCGCGCACCAATCCGGCAAAGGTCTGGATGGCCGCCGTGGGCAGGTACGCCAGCATTTCGGTGATATGGGTACAACCATGTATGCCGCCCATCGTCGCATGCAGATGTTTGCGAAACCCGACGACCAGATTGGCCCCGACCAATTTGCCATAGGCGGGACCGATGACATCGCAAACACCGGGGTACGGCATATCGTCGGTGGTGGCCTCGATGGCGCGAATGGTGAAATTCTTGTCCACCGTCACGCGCACCCACATGTTGTGCACCGGCATGCCGGCGTCGCGGAAGCCCGTGAGCAATTGATAGCGGTGGTCCTTGACGTCGACAATATGCGCGTCGATGTCGAACAGTCCGTCGTCGCGCAGAAACCCTTCGAAGGTGACGGTGCGCTGATGCAACCGCTCACGCGGCACGATAGGCGTCGATAGAGGCATGGGCTACGCGAAAGCGCGGGGTGTTTGATGGCGAACCGCGGCATTGACGCGCCGGGTACGGGCTAAAATGATGCAAACCCAACGATTTTACGCCGCGGCGCACCATCGCGGCAACCGGAGGCAACAACATGGCGTTTGTGCTGGCCTTGGACCAGGGCACGACCAGTTCGCGCGCCATCGTGTTTGATCACGCCGGCACCATCCGCGGGTCCGCGCAAGCCGAGTTTCCGCAAATCTTTCCGCAACCCGGATGGGTGGAGCACGACGCGACAGCGATTTGGGCCACGCAATCCGGTGTGCTGCACGAAGCGCTGGTCCAGGCTGGCATCACTGCGCGTGACATCGTGGCCATCGGCATCACCAATCAGCGCGAGACGACAGTGGTGTGGGATCGCGCGACGGGTCAGCCGATTGCCAACGCGATTGTGTGGCAGGACCGCCGTACAGCACCGCTGTGTGACGCGTTGCGTGAAGCAGGACGCGCACCGTTGTTTGCAGATCGCACCGGTCTGGTGCTGGATGCTTATTTTTCTGGGACCAAGCTGAAGTGGCTGCTGGACAACGTGCCTGGCGCGCGAGCGCGTGCGACACGCGGTGAACTTGCATTTGGCACGATCGATACCTGGCTAATCTGGCAATTGACCGGGGGCCGCGTGCATTGCACGGATGCATCCAACGCAAGTCGCACGCTGCTCTTCAATATTCAAACCGGCGCGTGGGATCCCGAGCTGTTGCGCCTGCTGGACATCCCGGCCGAGGTGTTGCCGCGCGTTGTCGCGTCGACCGGCGTTTGCGCGGAGGCATCGATCGATGGCGTCATGGTGCCCATTGCCGGCATCGCCGGTGATCAGCAGGCCGCGCTGTTTGGCCAAGGCTGTGTACTGCCGGGGCTCGCCAAAAACACCTATGGCACCGGCTGCTTTTTGCTGCTCAACACAGGTCGCGATCGGGTGGCCTCGCACAACAATCTGCTGACCACGGTGGCCTGGCAACGCGCGGGCCAATTGACCTACGCGCTCGAGGGCAGCGTCTTCATCGGCGGCGCCGTCGTGCAGTGGTTGCGCGATGGCCTCGAGATTATTCGGCACGCGTCGGAAATCGAAGCCCTCGCGGCAAGCGTGGTCGACAACGGCGGCGTCTATGTCGTGCCGGCGTTTGCGGGGTTGGGTGCGCCGCATTGGGATGCGTATGCGCGCGGCGCGATTTTCGGTCTCACCCGCGGCACAACTCGCGGCCATATCGCGCGCGCGTCGCTGGAGGCGATTGCGTATCAAAGTGCGGATGTCCTGGCGGCGATGGAAAAGGATGCCGGCATCGCGCTGACGGAACTACGCGTGGATGGCGGCGCCACGTCCAACAATCTGCTGATGCAGTTTCAGGCCGATCTGCTGGGTGTGCCGGTGGTGCGGCCTCGCGTGCTCGAGACCACCGCACTGGGTGCGGCGTATCTGGCCGGGCTCGCGACGGGGTTCTGGAGCGGAACGGACGATATCCTTGCCAATCGGCAGATCGATCGCGTGTTCGAGCCGGTGATGAGTCGTGATCAAGCCGCAGCGCTGATGGCGGGTTGGCACAAGGCGGTGAGCCGGTCAAAGGCCTGGGCGTGATCAATCTTGTATAGCCGAAGGTTCAGCCACTTTTGTAGGCCAGGCTTCAACCAATCCTGTAGGCGAGGCTTCAACTAATCCTGTAGGCGAGGCTTCAACCAATCCTGTAGGCGAGGCTTCAGCCTCGCAGGGTAGCTGCAGCGAGGCTGAAGCCTCGCCTACGGTATCGCCTTCGGTATCGCCTACGGAAACGCAGTTTGCATCGGCGCCGAAAGGTGCATATACTCCTATTTGCGTGCATATGCGCCTATTGATGTCGTCCGATGACCACCGCGAACACCCAATCAACTGCCGTCGGCTACCCCTGTGTTTGCGGGCGGTTGCGTCGCGCGGCACGCGCGCTGACGCAACTCTACGACGATACGATGAGCGAGACGGGGCTGCGGGTCACGCAATTCTCGTTGCTCCGTACGCTCGAACGGGGCGGTTCACTGCGCATCAGCGCGCTTGCGGCGTCCATGCTGCTGGATCGCACGGCCCTTTCACGCAATCTCGAGCCCCTGGTCGCGGAAGGGCTGGTGGCCATCGTGGCCGGACGCGATGCGCGCACGCGCCAAGTGTCGCTCACGCGCGCGGGCCGTGCGCGGCTTGCCGCGGCGGTTCCGTACTGGGAGCGCGCGCAAGTCGAAGTCAGCCGTCACCTTGGTTCGCCCAAGGTTGCCAATCTCGTCGGACTCCTCAAAGACGTTGAAGCATTGCATCCACAGTCAGGCACTGCAAATTGAAAACTTTCACGCCGGAATCCGCATGAGCACATCCACAGCCCCCGACTGGCGTACCCCTGCCGCAGTCCTTGTGGCCGGCGGCATCATCCTGACATTGGCGATGGGCATTCGCAGCGGCTTCGGCCTGTTCCTGCAGCCGATCTCGTCGGATCTCGGCTGGGGTCGCGAGACGTTTGCGTTGGCGATTGCCATCCAGAACCTCGTGTGGGGTGCCACGCAGCCGTTCGCCGGCATGGTGGCAGATCGATACGGTACCGCGCGCGTGGTCATCGGCGGCGCCATTCTGTACATCCTCGGTCTGGTGTTGATGGCCAATGCCACGGCCCCGTGGGTGTTTGTGCTGACAGCCGGCGTATTGATCGGCACCGGTCTTTCAGGTGTCACGTTCAGCGTGATTTCCGGTGTGCTCGGGCGGCGCTTTCCGCCCGAGAAGCGCAGCATGGCGCTGGGAATTTCCGCAGCGGCGGGGTCCTTTGGCCAATTCGCCGTCCTGCCGCTCACGCAATGGCTGCTCAACAATGTGGGCTGGCATGGCGCACTGCTGGCGCTGGCGGCCGTGGCGCTGCCCATCGTCGTGTTGGCCGCCGCCTTGGTCGAGCGACGCGAAACACACGCGCATGCATTCAAGCAATCGGCAGCACAGGCGATCCACGAAGCGGTGCGACACAAAGGCTACGTGCTGCTGACGCTCGGCTTTTTCGTCTGCGGCTTTCAGGTGGTGTTCGTTGCGGTACACCTGCCCGCCTACCTCGCCGATAAGGGACTGGCGCCGCATGTGGCCGTCACGGCACTCGCGCTGGTGGGCCTCTTCAACATCATCGGCACCTACGCCGCCGGTTGGCTGGGTGGCCGGATGACCAAAAAATACCTCCTCTCGTTCATCTATTTTGGCCGCGCCGTCGTCATTGCGCTGTTTTTCTGGATGCCGCTCAGCGCGTTCAGTGTCTACGCATTTGCGTGCACGTTGGGCTTGCTGTGGCTGTCAACGGTGCCCTTGACCAACGGGATGGTCGCGCAGATTTTCGGTGTGCGCTATCTCGCGATGCTGTCCGGACTCACGTTCTTTTCCCATCAGATCGGAAGCTTTCTCGGCGCTTGGCTGGGCGGCAAGCTCTATGACGTAACCGGCAGCTACGACATCGTCTGGTATCTGTCCATCGCGCTGGGCGTGCTCGCAGGCTTGATCAACCTCCCGATCAACGAGCAGCCGATCCGTCGGCCGGAGATGCAAACCGCCTGATCACGTTTTACGTAGTCGAGGCTTCAGCCTCGTGCGATTGGCCGCGCGAGGCTGAAGCCTCGTCTACCGGAATGCCCTCGGCCGCGCGAGGCTGAAGCCTCGCCTACCGGAATGGCGATTGGCCGTGCGAGGCTGAAGCCGCGCCTACCGGAATGCCCTCGGCAGCACGCTAGGTCGGCGCAACCTGGTCCACCGCGTCGGTGATGATCGTGTCCACGCCCCACGCGACCAACTCCGCTACCCGCGCCGGATCGTTGGGCGTATAGCAGCACACACGAAAGCCGTGGCGATGCGCGGTTGCGACGATCTCGCGCGTGAGTTCCTTGTGATTGATGTCGAGCGCCACGCACTCCAACCGCGCCAGGCGATCGAGCCAATCTGTCGGCAGTTGGTCGAGCAGCAACGCGCGCGGCAATCCCGGGACGGCATCGCGCGCCGCTTCGAGTGCGCTTGCGGCGAACGACGAGAGCAACGGCGGCACTTCTGCATCGCGCCACAGCGTCGCGGCATCGATGGCCACTGCCGCGCCGGTTTCGCGTTCCCGTCCCGGCGTGGGCTTGATCTCGACATTGCAGGCGACGCCATGCGCGCGCGCCCACCGACCGATGGCGGCGAAGGTGGGCAACATCTCGCCTGCATACTTGGCGGAATGCCAACCGCCGGCATCAAGTCGCGACAATTCGCGCCACAATAACGCGTCCGCGCGACCACGGCCGCTGGTGGTGCGCTCAAGCGTCGCGTCGTGCAGCAGAAATGCGACGTTGTCGGCCGCGAGCTTCACATCGAACTCGACCATCATGTAGCCATGTGCATGCCCCACGCGCATGGCGGTCAACGTATTTTCCGGCGCGAGTTTGCCCGCACCACGATGCGCGCACATCCGGGGATAGGGCCAGGCTGGCAACACTTTGGCGCTCATCGCAAGCGTGCCCCGGTCGCGCTGTCGAACAGAAACACCTGCGCCGGATCGGCCTTCACATACATCGTGGTACCGATGTCGGGATGCAACCCGTGCGGGAGGCGCGCGATGATCCGATCGGCGCCATGACCCAGATGAATCAGCGTATCGGCCCCGAGTTGCTCGACCATTTCCACGGGTCCCGCGACCAGCGACTCGGCCTCGCTGCACGGCACGAGATGTTCCGGCCGCACACCAACCGTCACGGCCGCCCCTGCAGGCGCGCCGCCCACGGCCGCAGTGATCCGCCCGCCCGCGAGCAGTTCGAAGGTTGAACCACCGAGCCCCTTGGCCGGCAGAAAGTTCATCGCGGGCGAGCCGATGAAGCCGGCGACAAACAGCGTGGCCGGATTGGCGTACACCTCCATCGGCGTGCCGATCTGCTCGGCGCGCCCGGCGTTCATCACGATCATCCGGTGCGCGAGCGTCATCGCCTCGACCTGATCATGCGTGACGTACAGACTGGTCGTGGACAGCCGACGATGCAGCTTCTGGATTTCGAAACGCATCTGCACGCGCAACTTGGCGTCGAGGTTGGACAGCGGCTCGTCGAACAAAAATACTGCCGGCTCGCGCACGATGGCACGGCCCATCGCGACCCGTTGCCGCTGCCCCCCCGACAATTGACGCGGCTTGCGGTCGAGCAGGGGATCCAGTTCGAGAATGTCGGCCGCGCGGTCGACGCGCGTCTTGATGTCGCTCTTGGTAAAGCCGCGGATCTTGAGGCCGTACGCCATGTTGTCGAACACGCTCATGTGCGGATACAGCGCGTAATTCTGAAACACCATCGCGATGTCGCGATCCTTGGGCTCCAGATTGTTGACCACCCGGTCACCGATTGCGATCTCGCCGGAGGTGATCGCCTCGAGCCCGGCCACCATGCGCAACAGCGTCGACTTGCCGCACCCCGATGGCCCGACGATGACGATGAATTCGCCGTCGGCGGCTTCGGTGGTCACACCATGAATGATCTCGAGGTCGCCATAACTCTTGCGCACATCGCGGAATTCGACTCTTGCCATGGTCAAAGTACCCAGTAAATGATGTAACCCGCCGCGAACAGCATCGTGGTCAGTGCAAACAGAAACACGATGTCGATGATGCGCGCGAGCAAATGCGCACGACCTTTGACATTGGTGCGCAACGCCCAAAGGATCAGGTAGACGCAGCACACAAACAGGAGCCCGTCGAGCGCGATCACCTCGTCGGCGTAGGTGCGCAGCGCCGCCTCCGGGGAACCGATCTCGATGAACCCCAGCGCGGCAATGCACAACCCTGCGAGCGATGCCGTCACCGACAGCAAGCGCAGCATCACGTCGCGATCGCGGGCCGGATCGTAGTTGCTGGTGACGACGATGGCGGGTGGCGCGAGGGGTGTCTCAGGCGTTGTCTGCGGGTCGCTCGTGCTCATTTTTCGGTGTCCACGAGGCCCTTGACGAACCAGCGCTGCATCAGCACGACAACGAGCGCTGGCGGCAGCATGGCAAGGATGGCAGTGGTCATCACCAGATTCCACTCGGTGGCTGCATCACCTCCGGTGATCATTCGCTTGATGCCGATCACCGTCGTGTACATCGCCTCGTCGGTGGTCACCAAAAGGGGCCACAGATATTGATTCCAGCCGTACAAAAAGGTGATCACGAACAGCGCCGCGATGTTGGTTCGCGACAACGGAATCACGACATCCCACAGGAAGCGCAATGGCCCGGCGCCGTCAATGCGCGCGGCCTCGGCCAACTCATCGGGAATCGTCAGAAAGAATTGCCGGAACAGGAACGTCGCGGTGGCCGACGCGATCAGCGGGATCGTGAGTCCCGCATAGGTGTTGATCATGCCGAGATCGGCGACCACCTTGTACGTAGGCAGAATGCGCACCTCCACGGGCAGCATCAGCGTGATGAAGATCATCCAGAAAAAGAATGAGCGCAAGGGGAACCGGAAGTACACGATGGCAAACGCCGAAATCAGCGAAATGGAAATCTTGCCGATGGCGATGACCAATGCCGAAACCAGACTGTTGAACAGCATCCGGCCCACCGGAGCACTCGAACCGCGATCGGAGCCTTGGGTGAGTACCTGCTTGTAGTTTTCGATCATCTGGTCGCCCGGCACCAACGGCATCGGCGCTGCCTGCGCCTGCTCCGGCGTGAGCGTCGATGCGACAAACGTGACGTACAGCGGAAATGCGACCAGCAACACGCCCAGGATCAGGATGAAGTGCGTGAAAAACGTCAGCAGCGGACGATTTTCAACCATCAGTAGTGCACCTTGCGCTCGACGAAGCGGAACTGCACAAACGTCAACGCGATGAGAATCACCATCAGCACGGCCGACTGCGCCGCCGAGCCGCCAAGGTCGAGCCCCTTGAAGCCGTCGTAGTAGATCTTGAACACGAGAATCGACGTGGACTTGCCCGGGCCGCCGCCCGTGGCGGCGTCAACAATGGCGAAGGTGTCGATGAACGCATAGACGATGTTGATGACGACCAGAAAAAATATCGTCGGCGACAGCAGCGGAAACACGATCGTAACAAAGCGCTTGATCGGACCCGCGCCGTCGATCGCAGCCGCTTCGATCAGTGACTTCGGAATCGACTGCAGTCCCGCCAGGAAAAACAGAAAGTTGTACGAGATCTGCTTCCAAACCGCCGCAACCACAATCAGGATCAGCGCGTCGTTGTCGTGCAGCAGCGGATTCCAGTCCACCCCCATGCCTTGCAACCAGTGCGCAACGATGCCGAGCGTTGGACTGAATAGAAACAGCCAGAGCACTGCGGCCACTGCGGGTGCCACCGCATAGGGCCAGATCAGCAACGTCTTGTAGACATGCGCGCCACGTACGACCCGATCAGCCAGAACGGCAAGTACCAGCGAGATCGACAGACCGAGCACGGTAACGAGGACGGAGAACACCGCCGTCACGCGAAACGAATTGAGGTAGTCCTCACTGTTGAACAGCTCGCGAAAGTTGGCGAGACCGACGAACTCGCGGCTGGTGCCGAACGCGTCCTCGAGCAGCAACGATTGGTAAAGTGTCTGGAACGCCGGCCAAAAGAAAAATACGATCGTGACAAGGATCTGTGGCGCCACGAGCGCGTAAGGCAACCAGCGAGAAGAGAAGCGAACGCGCTTTTCCATCAGACCCCAGTACTACCAACGTCGAACGCGTCCACCGGCAAAAACATAACCAACACCGCGCGCCGCGCAAATCCACCCAAGCAGCACAAAAGGCGCCGCAAGTACAAAAACCAGAAAGAGCGCCCAACAGTCGCAAAACGCCGAGATGAACGTCGCCCAAAAGGCGACGATCCATCCCGGCGAGTTAGTGCGTCGTCCAACGATTCACCGGACGACGTACTAACTACTTCTGGGCCTTGGCAAACTTGTCGATCAGCTCATTGCCGCGCTTGGCGGCCGTCTCCACCGCTTCCTTGGCCGTTTTCTTGCCTGCCAGCGCCGACTCGAACTCTTCCTGAATCGCATCGCGAACCTGCACGAAGTTGCCGATACGCACACCTCTCGAATTTTTCGTCGTCTTGACGATCATCTGCTCGACCGACACGTTGGTCCCCGGATTCTTCTCGTAGAAGCCGGACTTTTTCGTGAGTTCGTAAGCTGCCATCGTGATCGGCAGGTACCCCGTCTCCTGATGCCACTGCGCCTGAATTTCCGGCGACGACAGGAACGTGAAGAACTTGGCGATACCCTTGTATTCGTCCGCTTTTTTGCCGTTCATCACCCACAGCGATGCACCGCCGATGATCGTGTTCTGCGGTGCGCCCGGCGCGTCCGGGTAATACGGGATCGTCGAGATACCGAACGCAAACTTGGCATTGCGCTTGATGTTGGCATAGGCCGCAGAGCTTGACGTCAACATTGCACATTCGCCGCTGGCGAATTTCGACTCGGCCTCATTGGTGCGGCCGCCGTAGGTGAAGTAGCCTTTTTTGGACCACTCGACCAGGTTCTCGATGTGCTTGATCTGCAGCGGATTGACGATCAGGAGCTTGGGGTCATTGCCGGCAAATCCGTTTTGCTGACTGGCAAACGGCAAGTCGTGCCAGGCGCTGAATGTTTCGTATTGCACCCACGACGGCCAGCCCGTCGTGTAGCTGCACTTTTCGCCCGACACCTTGAGCTTAGCCGCTGCCGCCATCACCGCCGGCCACGTCTTGGGCGGCTGATTGGGATCAATGCCGGCTTTGACGAACGCGTCCTTGTTGAAATAGAACACCGGCGTCGAACTGTTGAACGGGAACGACAGCATCCTGCCGTCCGGCAGCGAGTAGTACCCGGCCACGGCCGGAATGAACGACTTGGGATCAAATTTTTCGCCCGCCTGCGCCATGACTTCGTACACCGGCTTGATCGCCTTGCCCGACGCCATCATCGTCGCCGTCCCGACCTCGAATACCTGCACGACGTGCGGCGGATTGCCCGCACGCGTGGCGGCTACCGTTGCGGCCATCGACTCCGGATACGTGCCCTTGAATACCGGCACGATCTTGTAGTCCTTCTGGCTGTCGTTGAAGGTCTTGGCCAGCGCACTGACGCGGTCACCCAAGGCACCCGTCATCGAATGCCAGAACTGGATTTCGGCCTGGGCGGAAGCCGTGGCGGCCACCCCAAACAGGGCAACGGCAAGCGACAAACGGGCAAAACGCGGAATGGCATGCAACATGAAACCTCCTAATTGGATACCGGCAAATCGAACAGTATGCCTTGGGCGGGTGACGATTCTATGTCAAATATGACAACGGCGGCAGGTGGATTGCCGCCGCTGTATCACGCGTGCCGGACGGGGGCCGGCCATTTAGTCGGCGCGCCCCGGCACCGGCGCCGGGATCGGCGCGATTCCGTGGGGTGTCGGCGCCGGTCCGACATCGATACCGTGGGCCTCGATGTGCGCCTTGCCCGCAAGCAGCGTATAGGCCACCGGTACAACGAACAGCGTGAGCAACGTGCCGAACGACATACCGCCGACGATGACCCAGCCGATCTGCGTACGGGACTCGGCACCGGCCCCGGTGGCCAGCGCCAGCGGCAGCGAACCCAGCACCATGGCGCCGGTCGTCATCAGGATGGGACGCAACCGCAGAGTGGCCGAGTTGATGACGGCCGTCATCATGTCCTCGCCCTTGGCCCGCAGCTGATTCGAAAACTCCACGATCAGGATGCCGTGCTTGGTGATGAGTCCGACCAGCGTGATGAGACCTACCTGGCTATAGATGTTGAGCGTGCCACCTGTGATCCACAAGGCGAAGAGCGCACCCGTCATCGATAGCGGCACCGACAACATGATCACGAACGGCGCGACAAAGCTCTCGAATTGCGCCGACAGCACGAGGTAGATGAACATCAACGCCAGCACGAACACGAAATAGATTTCGCTACCCGAGGCGCGGAACTCCCGCGATTGCCCGTCGAGGCTGGTCTGCGCGATGCCGCCGAGCGTCGTCTTGGCCACCGCGTCCAGCGAAGTCAGCGCCTGATCGATCGTAAAACCCGGTGCCAGCGTACCGGTGACCTTGACCGCGCGAAGGCGCTGAAAGTGGTTGAGTGACTGCGGGGCGACGCCCTCTTTCACCTCGACGATGTTGGCAAGCTGCACCATGCTGCCGTCGCGGGCCCGCACGTAGATATCGCTGATGTCGGCAGGCGACGTGCGATCGAGCGGCGCCACCTGGACGATCACGTCGTATTGCTCGCCGTCGCGTTTGAAGCGCGTGACCTGACGGCCACCCAACATGGTCTCCAGCGTGCGGCCGACCGTATCCACGTTGACGCCGATGTCGCCCAACTTGTCGCGATTGATGTTGACGCGGACTTCCGGCGTGTTGAGGCGAAGATCGATCTGCAGGTTTTGCACGCCATTGATCTTGCGCGCCTCGTCCAGAAAGCGGTCGACCAGCCGCTGCAATTCGGCATAAGGGACCTGTGCCATGACCACATACTCGATCGGCGTGGAGCGAAAACTTTG